>CAYYRE010000095.1:0-12130 GCA_964473895.1 uncultured Lentimicrobiaceae bacterium
GAATCCACTGAATGACAGGAAAACAAAGTAATAAACAAAAAAACTCCTTCTGACACAGAAGGAGTTTTACAAGAATCATCCAATGTTTTCAAAAAACGGCATTCTTTTTATTCATCGGCATCCAGAAAACTGTTATCACGGTACCCGGGAAGGTCTTTATACCAATCGGCATATTGCGTACCATCCGATTCGGCCCAATCGCCAAAATGCAAATATCCCAGGGTAATATCTTGTTTTTCTTTCATCCATTTGAATTTATAATCAATGTTAATTCCCCAGGGAAGGTTATTTTTTGACTTGTAATACCTGCCTGTTGACGGATTGCTCGAATCATCGGCAGTACCAAATAATTGTTGATCTGCCAGAGCGGTCGGTGCCATACCGGGCAAATGAATTTCCACTTTTACATTACCATTTTTAATCAAATAGGGATTGTAAGGCGGCGTCCCCAGCGCAACGGCATCCTGGGGGGTGGCAAAATGAATGGTCATGTCAATTTCCCTGCCCAAGGCATACTGCGTATTTTCAAAAACCACAAAATTGGCTAAATTTTGCCCGGCTTCCGTTCCGTTTCCATTTGTGGCTATGTTGCCAATGGTTCGGTAATTGCTTGTGACGGAGGCAATGTTTGTTTGGTCCGTAGGGATCTGAAAGGCAAACCCGTTGTGCAAACCGGCGCCGTTATGACGAACAACAAATTTGGCCACCACATCAACCACCTTATTTTGCGCATTGGTTACCTGATTAAAATTATAGCCCACCACCAAATCGTTAAAGTCATAATCTCCTTTTGAAGGCCATAAATCTTCAAAAGCCAATGTAGCCCACAAACCATCTCCCGGAAAATAATTGTTAAATGCCCGTTCCGGATCGTTGGGGTAATCATCCTGATTGTCAGGCACGCCATCGCCATCCGTGTCGGGTCCTACCGTGCTACCGTAACGCAATATCCCGAAATCATTAATAGGGATCGATTTGGAAATGGTCACATATTGCCACGAGGCCGTAGCCGGATCAAACTCGATCAGTTTACCGCCGCTATTACTTTTCGACATGTATAATTTTCCATTGGTACCCACAGCAAGCGAAGTGAGGGGCGAAGGCAACGTGTTATCACTAATGAGAGTGGCATTGATGGTATTTCCGGCAAAGACACCTTTATACACCCCCGACTTGGATAAAATATACAAGGCACCATCATCGGCAAAAGCCAAATCACCCCAACCGTTGTTGGCCAAACCATGAATGGAATAGGTTTGTAAATATTGTGCGTTGGATGGATCCACCGTGTAAAGATGGGCATGATTCGAGATATAAAGCAATCCATCCGCCGGATTATAATCCATCCGCGGGAAGTTACTGGCCATGTGTCCCACAACATGAAAAGTCCCATCGCTCAAATCGTAATAACCCAATTGAAAGGGACTCTTTTTATTGGCAATATAAACCCTGTTATCCGCCTTATCAACAGCATCGGCAATCGAAGTATAAGGGATATCCCCCACTTTGGTCACAGTTCCGGTACCCAAATCGATACTATTTAACTTTTTGGCACTGCCACTGACCGCATAAAGCACATCGGAGTTGGCATGAGATTGTCCAATACCTTGCCGATGGAGATAGCTTTTGGTTTGAGCCGGATGAAAGGTGTAATCCATTTGATCACCGGAGATCATCAGGTTTGTACGGGTAAAATGACCATCTTTTGACCTTACGATATAGAGGTATTTATGGAAAGCAGGAACACTTATTTTCACAGTAAGTCCGTTGGAGGTAACCATTCCCGAGGCCATTTTCTGATTCAGGTCATCCATCACCACCACGGTGTCGTTGGCCGAGTAAATCACGTCTTCCGGCTTTTCACTTTTTAAGCTGTAAATGGCATATTTTGCTCCTGCTTCATCCCGGATATTCAAAGTAATTTGCCGGGTCGTTTCATAATTGAAGTCATCCGGAATATTTAACTTTTCAATACCGGTTTTGGGTTGATCATTCGGGCCATTCGCAGGGGCCTTACTACACGATGAAAGCCCCAACAAGATGGCCACACCCAAAAGGCTTAAGATGTTCATCATTGTTTTCATTGTTTTCATTTTTTACTTATTTTCATTGTTCTGTCAGGAACATGCAAAATCCATTCCTGAAACATAAAACACTATTTTACAGTAATTTAAATTTTAAACAGCCAACATGCTCATTCCCATTTTGAAACACTCTTCCCAAAATGGGAAAATCAATTCCTGCCGGCAACTTTTTACCCAATAAAAATAAAAAAAATTGCGGAATGGCAGACCTGTTTATATGAAGAAGTTGTTTAAAGTTTACAAAACAAAGTAGGCTTTAACAACCTGATAAATCAGCAAATAAATATCTTTTTATATACCTACCCCTACACCCCTTCCAAAAGGGGAATATTCGGAATTTATTTGCTGATTTATAATAAATTATAAAGATATTTTTCCTCAAACTTTAAACAACTTTGAATATATGATATTCACATATTTTATTATTTTTGTTGAAGCAATTCACATCTATTCGTTGCATCACTTATGAAAAAACTCTCCACCAAGATACTCCTCATCATCGTCATCCCCATTGCCATTGCCTCTGCGGGAGTTATTTACTTTGTAAGCAGCACCATCGACAGCATGACCTCCCAACAAACGGAATATGTCTTGCAGGAAACGGTCAATGAATATACCGGCTTCATTAATGACAAAATGAACAGGGCAGCTGCCTTAGCAAAAAAAACCGCCCATCTTATTGAAAAAGAACCCCGTTTCAAGAAAAAAGAGGTTTCGGATTACCTCGAAGGGGACCTGCTCATTAACCCATCTGTGTACCGTACCGGGGTTATTCTTTTACCCCATACCTTTCACAACAGAAGATATATCAATGTCAATGCCGTACGGGATACCGCCGAGATTAAAAATATGGCATTCCAGAAAAGTTCCATCCCGGGATTTGATTACATACACCATCCGCCGCCGTATTGGCAAGCGGCAAAAAACACCGGAAAAGGGGTCTGGTCGAAGCCTTACCGCGAACCGTGGGGAAAACATTATAAAATTGTCAGTTATGCTCATCCCATTTTCCTTCATGGAAAATTTGCCGGTATAGCTTATGTTGACATTGCCTTAAACGACCTCAAGAAAATTATTGGCAGTTTGGTCAACAGAAACAAAATGCCCAAGCTGCTCATAAACATTTACGATGGTGACAGCATCATCATTTATGATTCGAAAAAAAGATGGGAAGGGAACCATGTCAACGCCTTGCTGGCACAAAAAAACAACAGCGACAGCGCTTTTCTCTCCCGTTTTATTTCGAAAGTTTTCCGGAACAAAGGGAAAGCCAAAGTAATCATCACCCAAAAGAACGGAAAAAACCTCTACCTTTCTTTTGCACCGATTAAAAGTGTGGGATGGTATCTTGCTGTAGCGTTAAGCGAAGGCGATTTTTACGCTATGGGGCAAAAGCTTATCTCTCTGATCTCTCTGACCATTGCCGCCTTACTCATTGTTATTTTCATCATTATTTTTTACAGCACATCCAAACTCATTACACAACCATTAAAGAACCTGAGTGCCACCACCAACGACATTGCCAATGGAAACCTGCAATGCAATATAGAAATCAAAAGAACGGATGAAATCGGACAACTGGCAGACAATTTCAGGCTCATGACAGAAAGTTTGATCCGCTGGAAAAGCGAAATAGAGAAAAGCAAACAACTCATGGAAGCGCTTTTGTCCAATGCCCCCATTGGGATTATGTATTTGGATGAAAAGGGGGTTATCTCTTTCCAGAACCCACAATTATTGAAAATTACCGGCACCATCGAATCTTTTCACGGCAAACATTACCAGGATATCCCCATTCCCCCCGAATTAAAGAAAAAGATCAAGGAAGCGCTACATCATAAAAAGTCGTTTGACATTGAAACACCTTCCGTTTTTGACAAAACAAAATTCCTCCATATTAAGATCAAGCCTTTCCGGGTGGGTGACACACAGGGAAACCGGATACTCATCATCCTGGAAGACATTACCGAAGCCAAACAGAACAGCGAGCTGCAGATTGCACGGGAAGCAGCCGAAAAAGCCAACGAAGCCAAAAGCCTGTTTCTTGCCAACATGAGCCACGAAATACGCACCCCCATGAATGCCATTATCGGCATCACCTATATCCTCGAGAATACCAAGCTGGATAATAAACAAAGGAATTATCTGCAAAAGCTAAAATCATCTGCCAATGTTTTGCTCCAGCTAATTAACGACATTCTGGACCTTTCGAAAATCGAATCGGGGGAAATGCGGCTGGAACAAACAAAGTTTCATCTCGATACCATTTTATCGGATATTATGGATATGTTTGCCTTTAAAACCGAAAGCAAAGGACTGACGTTTTTATTTAACATCGACCCCGAAACCCCTTCGGAGCTCCAGGGCGATCCGCTGCGATTGAAACAAATACTGATCAATTTAATCAACAATGCCATAAAATTTACCGAAAAAGGGGAAATTATTGTGGGAGTCAAACCTTTGCAACAACAAAAAGGCAAAGTAAAACTGGAATTTTCGGTATCCGATACCGGGATCGGGATGTCGGAAAACGACATGACCAAACTTTTCAAAAACTTCTCACAAGTGGATGACGGGACAGCAAGAAAATACGGCGGTACCGGATTGGGGCTTGCCATTTCCAAACAATTGGTAAAAATGATGGGAGGAGAAATTATGGTGGAAAGCCATCCGGGGAAAGGATCCGTTTTTCGCTTTACCCCTTGGTTTTTCACCAACCAAAAAACCATTAAAGAACGGTTTGCTTTCGACAAAAGCATCCGTGGTATGCATATCCTCATTTGTGACGACCATCCGGTGGAACGCAAAATACTCAATGAAATGCTCACCAACCTAAAGTTTAAAACCCTTGTTACCGACAACGGAAAAAGTGCCATTGACCTGCTTGAATCAGCGGATCCCCCCATCCCCCTGCTCATTCTCGACTGGAACATGCCGGGACTGAACGGATACGAAACAGCCGAAATCATCCGGAAAAGTCGCAAAATCAAAACACAGCCCAAAATTATTCTTTCCACAGCCTATACCAGTTCCACCATCCACGACAACGAACCACGTCAAAAATACATTGACCTGCTCCTGTTTAAACCCCACACTTATTCCACATTGTTTGATGCCATAATGGATGCCCTGGGAAAAAAAATGCCGCACCTGCACGAAACGGCAGAAAAGGATTATTGGGATTCTAAAAAATATGAAGCCTATGCCGGGGCCGTTATCCTGCTTGCCGAAGACAACGAGCTCAACCAGGAAATCGAAAAAGAACTTTTGGAAAATATGGGATTTGAAGTGCGGGTCGCTGCCAACGGCAAAATGGCACTGGAGTTGCTGCAAAAAGGAGATCCGGATGATTACAGCCTGGTTTTTATGGATCTGCAAATGCCCGAAATGGATGGCTACACGGCTGCCCGCGAAATCCGCAAATTACCAAAGGCGGCCGGATTACCCATTGTGGCTATGACAGCGGATGTCATGCCCGGGGTAAAAGAAAAATGCAAAGCAGCCGGCATGGACCACGTCATCCACAAGCCCATTGATTTACAAGAAATTACAACAACACTACTCCGGTTTGCACGGAAACCCAAAAAACCACAACAGCACGAAAAACAAAGCGTTAACAGAAAGAAATCTGAAATAGAAAAGGACATTCTTTTGGAAAAAATTACAGGGTTAAATGCAGCTGAAGGTTTGAAAAGGATGAGTAACAACCGCCTGCTGTATGCCCGTCTTTTACAAAAGTTTGCCACCAACACGACCGGTTTCGGCAAAAAAATGAAAAACCATGTCACTACCCAAGACCGTAATGCCTTGCTCAAAGAGCTTCATTCGCTGAAAGGGGTCACCGGAAATATCGGGGCAACCGCTTTGCATGAAAAAGTAAAACAAACGGAGGCGTCCTTCCGTTCCGGCTGGCCCGAAAATGCAGAGGCCTTGCTCAACGAACTGGCAGAAGAAATAGAACAATTCCGTTCTTCGATCTTTCAGGTTATCGGAAAAGCGGAGGTCAGCCAATACAAATCCGATACTTCGGATGACAAAACCCTGTTGACTGCATTAATAAAAATGAAAGATCACTTTGAAAACGGGGATGCCGAAGGAGTAGAAATTTTTGAACGGTACGCGGCCTCCCTGAAAAGATGTAAAGCATTTGCCAGGCTGAAAGCAGCAGTGGAACGCTATGATTTTGATACAGCCGCCCGTGAAACACAAAAAATCATAAACACCCTCCAAAACAAATAAGCATCAAACATGGAAGATTTTTTAAAAGACAAAGTAATCCTGTTGGTGGATGACACCCCGGAAAACATTGATGTATTGAACGGCATTCTCGGCCACTTCAAACGAAAGATTGCCACCAACGGCGAACGGGCCTTAAAAATTGCCACGGGGCCGGTGCCGCCCGATTTGATCCTGCTTGACATCATGATGCCCGGCATGGATGGATATGAGGTATGCCGCAAATTGCGGGCCAACGACCGGACAAAAGACCTTCCGGTTATTTTTCTGACAGCCAAAACAGCCAAAGAAGATATTGTCAAAGGATTTGAAGCCGGAGGGCAGGATTATGTCACCAAACCTTTCGACCCCAGTGAGCTCACGGAACGGGTAAAAACCCAGCTGAAATTGCGCCATCAACAAAAAATGCTCGAAAACATGAACCAGGTTCTGGAACAAAAAGTCAGGGAAAGAACCGCACAGCTGGAGGAGAGCAACCAAAAATTAGAAGAAGCATTTCAAAAATTGCAGGTTCTTGACCAAGCCAAAAACAACTTTTTAAAACTCATCAGCCACGAAATACGCACCCCGCTCAATGGCATTATCGGCTCTACCTACTTTCTTGAAGACATGGTGGAAGACCCTGAACTGAAAGAATTTATCGGAATAATGAAGGAATCGGTCGAAAGACTGGAACACTTTTCCATTAATGCATTGTTTCTTACACAACTCGAAACCAAACGGTTGGAAAGCTTTCGTCAGCCGGTAAACCTTTCGTCCGTTTTGCACAAAGTCACGGAAGAAAACAAAGCACTCGCCGGAAAGAGAGAGGTGGTTATACACAACGACCTGCCGCCACAAGTCATGGTTTTGGGCGATGAGGCATTGGCATTCAAAAGCATGAACGAAATCCTTAACAACGCCCTGAAATTTAGTACCGGACAGGAAGTGACTGTTTCTTTACTGCAAAGCAGCCCAACAACTTGGATCAAGGTTACCAATGCAGCCCACGACATTCCGGAAGAAAAAATGGAACACATTTTAGAAGCTTTCGGCATGGCCGACAGTCACATGGATACCAATACGGGGCTCGGTCTCGCCATTGTAAAAGCCTGCCAGGAACTCATGGAAGGCGACCTGAAGATAACGAGCCACAACGGAAAGGTAACCGTTACGTTGGGCTTCAGGCCGGCCCCATAGAATTCCGGCCATTTGTGCAAAGCATCCGGCAGAAACCTTATCTTTGCAGCCGTTTAAAAAAATGGGCAACAATAACAACATACGTATCCGCAACAAAAAGGCCAACCGCGAGTATTTCATTCTGGACCGGTTGGTGGCCGGCATTGTGCTTACCGGAACCGAAATCAAATCCATCCGCAACGGGAAAGCCAACATCGCCGATGCCTATTGTGTTTTTGAAAACGGCGAACTTTTTGTTCGCGGCATGCACATTGCCGAATACAGTTACGGCTCTTACAACAACCACCTGGCCAAACGTGACCGGAAATTGTTGTTGACCAAAAGGGAATTGAAAAAACTCAACAACAAAGTCAAAGAAAAAGGATTTACCATCATCCCTACCGTTTTGTTTATCAACGAACGCGGACTGGCAAAACTGGAAATTGCCCTGGCCCGCGGAAAACATTATTACGACAAACGCGAAGATCTGAAAAAGAGAGATACCGAAAGGGAAATGGGACGCCATTTGAAACGTTAATCTTTTTGTCCGTAATTCATAACTTTTCCAAACTACGGTTTCCCACCCATCCTGAATAAAATTTCAAAATTCCTACAGAATCCAAAACTAATTTTGCCCATGTAAAAAGGGGAAAATGACAGGACTCATTGGAATAAATTATAAATCAGCTAATTTGGGGATTCGGGAACAGTTTGCTTTTGCTCCCGATGAAATCAAAAGTTTTTCAAGCGACCTGAAAGAAAAAGGAAAATTTCACGGTGTGGTTGTTTTATCGACTTGTAACCGTACCGAAATTTACTTCCATTCAACAAACAATCATACAAACCCCATTGAGGAAGTCTTCCGGCTTCTCAAACAATACAAAGGATATAAGGATTTGCTCCGTCCCTATTTCTACGTTAAAAAAAACCTGGATACCGTAGAGCATCTTTTCAAAGTGGTTTCGGGTATCGATTCGCTCATTGTTGGCGAAGACCAAATCATCGGCCAGGTTAAAGAAGCTTTTGAATTGGCCAAACAACAAAACAGCACCGATAAGATTCTGAACCGGTTGTTTACCAAAGCACTGGAAACGGGGAAAAAAGTACGGACGCAAACCGAGATCAGCCGTGGATCGGCCTCTGCCAGCTCAGCCGCCGTTAACCTGTGCCACCAACGGTTTCCGGACCTGAGCCGTCAAAACCTTTTGATGATCGGTGCCGGCCAAACCGGACAACTGGTATTGAACAGCCTGAGAAAGTCCCCTTTTCAATCGCTGCACATTGCCAACCGTACCCTTTCCAAAGCCGAAGAACTGGCCAAACTACACGGCGGACAAAGCATTTCTTTAGAAGAAATCGACCGTTATCTTCCGGACAGCGATATTGTTTTCATTGCCACCGATTCTCCCGAACCGTTGCTGAAAACCAAAGCCGTCAAAGAAGCAATTGCCCATAGAAACAACCCGCAAAAGCAACTCTTTTTCGATCTTTCCGTACCGCGAAACATAGAGGAAGAAATTGGAACACTGAAAGAAATTGAATTGTTTACCATTGATGACCTGACCAAAATAGTACAAAGCACCAATAAAAAAAGGCTGCAGGAGATTTCGGCTGCCATGAAAATTATTCATCGTGCCGCTTCGCTTTTTATGGACTGGAAAAATGAACAGGAACTTGTCCCCACCATTTTAAAGATTAAAAAAAGTTTCCACGAGCTGAACCAAATGGAAATGGAAGAGTTTAAAAAAATCCGTTCCATCAAAGAAGACAAGTTACTTGCCGAATATTCACAGCACATCACCGAAAAATTTGCCCGGGTGTTTATCAAAAACCTGAAAGAAATTTCCAAAGTCTCGGACAAAAAGGATTTTCTCTCCATGGCCGAAGAATTTTTTGAATTGTAATCCGACATGCACAGAACGATAAAAATAGGCACCCGGGGCAGTCAACTGGCGTTGTATCAGGCCAACCGGACAAAACAACAATTGGAAAACGCCTTTCCCCAATTCCGTTTTGCTTTGGAAATTATCCATACCAAAGGCGATAAAATTTTGGATGTAGCCCTTTCCAAGATTGGTGACAAAGGACTTTTTACCAAAGAAATCGAGCAAGCCCTTCTGGATCAGCGCATTGACCTGGCCGTCCACAGCATGAAAGACCTGCCCACTTTGTTTCCCAAAGGACTGAAACTAACCGCAGTGTTGGAAAGGGGCGAACCGAGGGAAGCCCTTGTAAGCACCGGCAAACGAAAGCTTGCCGAGCTGACCGAAGACGATATCATAGCCACCTCCTCTGTCAGACGAAGGGCACAACTGTTGCGTATCAACCCACGATTCCGGTTGAAAGACATCCGGGGCAACGTCAATACCCGTATCGACAAATGGAAATCGGGGTATTGCACAGCCATGATTATGGCAGCCACCGGGTTACAAAGATTAGGACTGGAAGAAAACATTGCAGAGTTGCTCGATCCCGGCCAAATCTTACCCCCCCCGGCCCAGGGCATCATTGCCATCGAAAGCCGCGAGAATGACCCTTTTACCGATGAACTGCTCCAACAGATTAACCATGAGGAAAGCTGGATCAGGGGGCGTGCCGAATATACGTTTCTGGAAACCATACAGGGCGGGTGCCAGGTTCCCATTGCCTGCTATTCCGAAATAAACAGGAACCATATGACCATTACCGGCATGGTGCTTTCACCCGACGGAAAACAACATTTGACCGATACCGTTTCGTGCCAAGCCAGTGAACCGGCTGCCGTTGAAGCCGCTAAAAAACTGGCACTTTCTTTTCTGGACCGTGGGGCGTTGCAAATTATTTCCACCATCGAACCCGTTTCATAACCCAATGCACAACCTGCCACATACCGTTATTAGTTTGCAACCGGCCGAACGCGCTGCCGAACTCGGCAAAGCATTGCAAGGAAGCGGCATTGCTTTTTTCAGCCTCCCCATGATTTATACCGAAACGGTACCGTTGTCAAAAGAAATAGAAAACAACTTTCATCACCTTCACCGGTTCGACCTGCTTGTTTTTACCAGCCGTAATGGGGTGAATGCTTTTTTTGCATTGTTAGAAAAAACAGGTGTCTCGCTGCCCGGCAGAATAAAAACGGCTGTCATAGGTCAAGGAACAGCCAATGAACTTGAAAAGGCGTACCGGCCGGCCGATTTTATCCAACCGGGAAATACGTCTGCCGATTTCATCCGGTTTTTGCGCACCGAAGTAATCCGGGAAAAGCAACGGGTTTTACTGGCCCTTGGCAACCTTGCCCCCAACACTTTGGAAAACGGTTTAAAACCGCATGTTCCGGTAAAACGCCTCAATGTATACCAAACTTTACCCGTAAAAACTTACAACAAATCCCTTTTGCAGGATATTGAAAACAACCGGTATGGATTGCTTGTTGTCAGCAGTCCGTCGGCGTTTCACCAATTTCATGCCTTGTACCATCCCCGGGCAACAACGCCTTTGCGCATTGTTTCCATTGGGAAAACCACCACCGGGGCTATATTGAAAAAAGAACCGCAGGCCATCGTATTAACCGCTGCAAAACCCGGTACCGAAGGCCTGCTTGAAGAAATCAATAAATATTTTCACCTAAAAAATTAAAACCATGAGTTTTCCACTGACCCGATTAAGAAGATTACGCCAAAACCCCGTCTTGCGGGATATGGTAACCGAAACCAAAGTAACCACCGATGACCTGATCATGCCCTTGTTTGCCTGCCCCGGCACACGGGTAAAAAATCCCATTCCATCCATGCCCGGCAACTTTCAAATGTCTATTGATGTTTTGGTAGAAGAATGCAAATCATTGATGGATGTGGGCATCCGTGCCATCATCCTTTTCGGGATACCGGAAGAAAAAGATGACACCGGCATGATTGCCGCCGATGATCACGCCATTATTCCACGGGCCATTGATGCCATTAAAAAAGAAGTTCCCGGCATGTTTGTCATTGCCGATGTGTGTAACTGCGAATACACCACACACGGACACTGTGGTGTTGTTGTCAACGGCGACGTGGATAACGACCTGACTTTCAATTCTCTTGTAGCACAATCCATCACCTTTGCCAAACACGGCGTGGATATGGTGGCCCCCAGTGACATGATGGACGGACGTGTCTTAAAAATCCGTCAGGGGCTGGATGCCGAAGGCTATTACATGATGCCCATCATGGCCTATTCGGCCAAATATGCTTCGGCTTTTTACGGTCCGTTTCGCGATGCAGCCGAAAGTGCCCCGCAATTCGGTGACCGCCGTTCGTACCAAATGAATCCGGCCAATTCCGATGAAGCCATCCGCGAACTGGAATTTGACATTGCCGAAGGTGCCGATATCATTATGGTGAAACCGGCCTTGAGCTACCTCGATATCATCCGGCGCGCGAGAGACCGCTTTAACATGCCCATAGCCGCCTACAATGTGAGCGGTGAATTTGCCATGGTGAAAGCTGCTGCAGAAAAAGGATGGATTGATGAAGACCGTATCATCAAAGAAATCCTCACCTCTATCAAACGTGCCGGCACCGATATCATCCTGACATACCATGCCAAACACTTTGCCGAAAAACTCCAGTAATTCAATAAAGTTGTTTAAAGTTTACCTAAAAACATTGTTTTTAATGTGTTATCAATCAGCA
>CAYYRE010000096.1:0-11684 GCA_964473895.1 uncultured Lentimicrobiaceae bacterium
CCTGTCGCTTTACGCCAAACCGTTGGAAAACAAGGTAGAAAACGGGCTGTCGCCCGATACCCCGCTAAGGTAAATACCGGAACCTGTTACTTATTCTTTTTGCCTTTGATCATAGCCTCCAGCATATCCCACATGGATTGCGGAATGGCTTCCAGCATATTGAATTCGCCTGCCCCCTGCAGCCATTCGCCGCCATCGATAGTAATGACTTCGCCATTAACATAAGCCGAAAAATCCGACATGAGATAAGCAGCGAGGTTGGCCAGTTCCTGGTGGTCGCCCACCCGTTTAAGAGGTACTTTTTTAGCGACATCAAACTTTTCTTTCAAATCGCCGGGCAACAGACGATCCCAGGCACCTTTGGTAGGAAACGGGCCCGGAGCAATGGCATTCATACGGATGCCGTATTTGGCCCATTCCACCGCCAGCGAACGCGTCATGGCCAGCACCCCGGCTTTGGCTGTGGCCGAAGGCACTACATAAGCACTTCCTGTAAAGGCATAGGTTGTCACAATGTTCAAAACAACAGCTTTCGGCTGTTTACTTTTTATCCAATGTTTACCCAAAGCCAGTGTACAGTTTTTACTGCCTTTCAATACAATATCAATCACCGTATCAAAAGCATGGGCCGAAAGGCGTTCGGTGGGACTGATAAAATTCCCCGCCGCATTGTTTAACAGTCCGTCCACTTTACCAAAAGCTTCAAGCGTAGCCGCCAGCATGGCTTCCACTTCCTCATAATTCCGGACATCGCACCGGACCGGAAGTACTTTCCCACCGGTTTCGTTTTCCAACTCAGCGGCTGTATTTTTCAACTTGTCAAGATTGCGCGAAGTAATCACCACCCGGGCACCGAGCTGCAAAAAATAGCGCGACATGGATTTTCCCAAACCGGAACCACCGCCGGTGACAACAATGACACGGTCCTTCAACACCTCGGTGGTAAACATAGGAGCATTATATGCGTTTTCCATTCTGTTCTGTTTTTTCGTTATATAAAAATCTTTTTATTTTTTTGGTTGCTGTTTTTATAAATTCCTCATTCTGAGGTATAATCTGCTGGATTTTGGCAAAACGGCTCACCCGGCTGTTGATGTATTCTTTGAGATCGGCCGCCAGCTCATTGTAGGTCTTTTCCACATAATCCGACACCCCGTCTTTTATCTCATGGTATTTTTTTTCAATTTCTTCCCTGTCGAAGTGTACCAGGGCTACCAGCTTTCCTTTTTGTTCAATGACCAGGGACTCCACCACATGTTTAAAATTATTGATGACCGATTCTATTTCTTCTGGATAAATGTTTTCGCCACCCGGGCCGATGATGACATTTTTGGAACGCCCACGGATATAGAGATAACCGTCTTCATCAAAAATCCCCAAATCACCCGTACGGAACCAACCGTCTTCGGTAAGCACTTGCCGCGTAAGCTCCGGCTCTTTGTAATATCCTTTCATAACGTTGGGGCCGCGTGCCCAGATTTCCCCTTCACCGGTCGTGTCGTCGGGATTATGAATCTTAATTTCCACACCTTTCAAAACCTTTCCGGCCGATTGCAGTCTGGCTTCTTTCGGGCCGAACGCTGCCAGCAACGGTGCCGTTTCCGTTAACCCGTATCCGACAGCATAAGGAAATTTGGCTTCCAACAGAAATTTCTCCACCTGTTCATTTAATTTGGCACCACCGATACCGAAAAAATTCAGTTCACCGCCAAATGTTTTGATCAGTTTTTTTCCTGCAATCCTGTTGAGTTTTTTTCTGAAAAAAGGTTTTCCATACAACTTTTTCACCAGTTTTTTGTCCATAAAAGTGGGCAAAATGCGGGCCCTATATATCTTTTCGATAATCAGGGGAACCGTCAGCATCATGGTAGGTTTTACTTTCTGCAAAGCAGGAATCAAAACCGAAGGCGAGGGCGCCCGTTTCAGATAATAGATAGCTGCCCCGTTGATGAGCGGTAAAATAAACCCAATGGTATTCTCGTAAGTGTGCGATAAAGGAAGTACGGACAAAAAACGGTCTTTCGGGGTAATCTTCTGGATGGTACGGCCTTGTATTGCATTGAATGCAATGTTTTTATGGGTCAGCATAACCCCTTTGGATTTTCCGGTCGTTCCGGAAGTGTAAATAATGGCGGCAAGATCATCTTCCTTCACTTTGTAAGCTTTCTCCGGTTTTGCTTTTTCATCAAAGACAGCGGCAGTCTCGCCATCCAACACCCTAAAATCTTCGATGGCTAAAATATAATTCATTGCATGGAAACGCGATGATGCCACTTTTGACCGGAGTCCTTCCGAAACAAAAAGGACGGAAGCCCGGGCATGCCGCAACACATTTTTAATTTCTTCTGCCGAAAAATCAGGCAACAGCGGAACCACCACCGCTCCCATGGAAACCACGGCAAAATAAGCCACTCCCCAATGGGGCATGTTGGCACTGAGCAGTGCCACACGGTCACCGGGCTCAATGTGAAGTTTTTCGAGCAAAGCCATAACCGCGTGCACACGGTTTAAAAAATCGCTATATGTCAACGGTTGCTCTCCCACAAAAGCAACGGCAGGCCTATCGGCATGTTTTTTTGCTGTGGTTTCAAGCAAGGCAGGAAGTGTAAGGGCAGAGAATTCCGGCATATCTTTTTTGGTTCAAAAGTAGGTAAATTGTTCAAAACTAACAAGAGACTTTTCGTCCGTAGGGCAATACTACAATTCGGCTATCAGCGTTTCAAAAAGCAAAACCAGGTCTTTTTCGGCCCGCATGGCGTTATGAATGATATCCTCAATATTGGCAGGTTCGAGGTGCTCCGGGTCGCAATGGTCGGTAATCACCGAAACGGCAGCTACTTTCATGCCCATGTGGTTGGCCACTATCACTTCCGGCACAGTGGACATCCCCACGGCATCGGCACCCATAACTTTTATAAACCGATATTCGGCGCGGGTTTCCAGGCTGGGACCGATCCAGGCCACATAAACCCCTTTGCTCACCGGAATCTTTTTTTCGGTGGCTATCTTTTCCAGCTTAGCAATGATATCCGGATCGTAAGGACGGCTCATATCGGGAAAACGGGGGCCGAGTTCATCGAGATTTTTTCCCACAAGGGGATTTCCCGGCAACATATTGATATGGTCATCAATAATCATTAAAGACGCTTTGGGCATAGAAAGGTTGATGGCACCGGCAGCATTGGAAACAAGCAGGGTATTAATTCCCAATATTTTCATTACCCTTACGGGAAAAGTAACCTGCTGCAGCGAATAACCTTCGTAAAAATGAAACCGGCCGCTCATCACCAATACTCTTTTCCCTCCCAGCAGCCCGTACAACAATTTCCCCGAATGGCTCTCCACCGTTGATACCGGAAAATGGGGAATATCCTTGTAATCCACACTTATTTCCACCTTGACATCATCGGCCAGGCTGCCGAGACCGGTACCAAGAATGATTCCAACCTCCGGATTTTCTATCCCCCGGCTCCGGATAAAACGTACCGCTTCGTTTATTTTTTTCATCATACTGTTTTGATTTGAGAAGCAAAGTTAAAAAAACGGAGGATACGCAATGGCACAAATAACCTGAACATATTGTCAGAAGAATGACCGGAAACCGTCAGATTGTTTTCATGGAGTTTTTGGGCAACCAGCCAATGCTACCGTTTTGGAGCCTTATTTTTTCCCAGCCATCCACTTCGTCAAGCAACCGTACTTTCGTACCCTGGTGAATGACAAAAAGATCCACCGAGTTGGGGGTAGGCGAGCTTTTCGCCGTTATGGTCGGTGTAAAAATAATGGCTTCGTTGTGATGCTTCAGGTAATAAGCCTTTTGCGAAGCCAACCCGAAAGCGGCTACCGAAACCAATAGCATCAGCAGGCCGGCAAAAAAAGAAAGTTTCCGCATCCCGCGTCCATGCGACAAGATAAAAACTCCGGCCAGTATGACAAACAGGGCAAAGGAAACAAGTGACAAAACCGCCCAGGTATCGGCATCAAACATTTCATAAAAGTAGTTCCACCAACGTTTCAAAAACATTTCGGGCACTTTTTCAATCTTATCGGGAATCATGCTGTTGGCAAGGGTCAGGTTATACCGGATGTCTTCGTCGTTAGGGTCCAGTTTTTTGGCTTTTTCAAAATAGAGGATAGCCGAAGGCATATCTTTCAACCGGAAATAAGCATCCCCGAGATTGAAATACACTTTGGGTGAAACCCATCCCATTTTCAATACCTGCTGATACAGGTTCACCGCCGTATCGTATTGCTGATGATCGTAAGCCCGGTTGGCACGTACCATCAACGAATCGGGATTTACGGCCACCACAGGCACCGAAAACATGAGCAACAGTAACAATAGAATATGTTTTTGTATCCGTTTCATGGTTTGCTTATTTTAGTGACTTTTCAGCCTGCATAATGGCATGCAAAGCCTCCGAATAAATATTTTCCATTTTTCCCTTGGTGTCACCCGGGGCAAAACGGGCGTACTCAATGCTGTTCAGTGTATCCAAGAACGCCTGAATGGTTTCGGCATCCACATTTTTCTGCTCCAGCAAAGTTTTCACCGTTTCCATGGAAAGGTTGGCCTTTTGCAAATTAAACTTATCGGAGATATACCCCCAGAGTGCCTGTGCAATTTCGTCATAGAAAGCTTTTTCGTCACCCTGCCGTTTCATTTTCTGCGCTTTGGTCAGCCGGTTACGGGCAATTTTCTGGGCTTTCCGGTTTTTCACCAGCGACACATTGGCCCGGCGTTTTTTCATGACATTTAAAATCAGCAACAGCAAGAGCAGCAGAACCACAGGCAATGCCATCAATGAATAATACAAGGTTGTTCCAAACAACAAGTCGTTGGCTTTACGCAAATCGAAAGGTTCTCCTTTAATATGCCGGATGTCTCTGCCCAGGATATGAATACCTTCCTGGTCGGTGGTGGTATAAACCACGCCGGTTCCTTTTCCTTTGGTTACATGAATACGGAACGTTTTGGTCTGGTAAACATGATACTGGCCATCAGCGGGATTAAAAAAGCAAAATTTAACCGGTTGAATCGTAAAATCGCCTGGCGTACGCGGTATGGCGAGATAATCGAAAGTCTTTATACCGGAAACGCCGTTATCCGTGGTATTCAACTTGGTGGAAACTTTCGGATCATAGGTTTCGAAATCGGATGGAAAATGAATTTTCGGTGCACTGATCAGTTCGATATTTCCTCTGCCGCTGACGGTAATCTTCAACGTCAGGGCATCGTTGGTAGTCAGCTTGGTTTTATCAATACTACTCTTGAAGCTAAAGTCGCCCACAGCCCCCTGGAAACAGGCCGGTTTCCCCTTTGCGGGAAGTGGTTTCACCTTAAAGTTGAGGGCATTGGAAACCAGTTTCTTTTGAACGGTCCGCACATTGTTATTAAAAAACGGATCGTTAAAAAAAGCATCAAACGGATCGTTGCTGCTTTGCGGGTTTTTCAGCCGGATTTGTACCGAACAATCCAGTTCCATCGGGTCAATCACGAGCTTACCGGTTTGTTGCGGTATGAGGGCCAGCTTACGAATCACCGCCACCACATACCGTTTGCCGTTGATAATCTCGTTGTGCTGCTGCAATGTGGAATTGTCTGCCAGCAGGTCTTTCGACCAGAACCCTTTAAACGAAGCCACTTTATTGATGCTCAGATTGGAAACCGGAACACGGGTATAAATCCTGTAGGTCACCACCACCTGTTGTCCGAGATAGGGATGCGTATTGTTGACGGTGGCTTTCACAAAAACATCTTTGTTGCCCACCGAAACAGGAGAAGCTTGAGAAGCGGATTGCGGCGAGGAGTTAGTCCCTGCGGCAGGCTGTCCTTGAGTTCCACCGGAATGCGCCTGGTTTACCAAAGCAGCATTATCTTTCAGCACCTTTATTTTCAAGGTATTGGAAGCGTAACGGTGTCCTTTTACCTTGATGGTGGCCGGGCCAATGGTGACCTGGCCCGGTTGGGTTGCCATGACAATATATGAATAAGTGACGGTGTACGACTGGCTCATCTTGCCGTTAATAAACTGGATGCTGGAGCTGCTGGATGTATTGGGTCCCGAAAGAATCTGCAGCCCGCCGAAATCGGCAGGAGGCGTAAATCCGCGCCCGTTGGCGTTCACCTCAAACAATATCTGGAATTGTTGCCCCACGACCACCTGTTTACGGGCCCGTGCCGTAAAAGTGACATCATTTCCTGCCCAAAGGGTCTGAAAAGCAAAAAATAACAAAAATAATATGGTTGTTCCCCGCTTACTCATCACTACGAAGCCTTTCTTTTTATTCAAAAATAGCATATTTTTTCATTGTGAATCGTATTAAACAAATATTGCACCAAACGCGGCGGTGTCATTTGTGTTTTACCAATTAATAACATTTGCTTTGGCTTTTACGGCCTTGGCCTTTTGTTTTTCCAATTTTTTCAGGGTATTCTTTTCATTATTTTTCAACGCATTCAAAATCCGCTGTGCCTCCCGGGGTGATATTTGTTGTTTTTTCCGTCCGTTTTGAGGCTGTTTTTTCTGTTGCTGGTTTTGGTTCTGATTTTGATTTTTTTTCTGCTGGTTCTTCTTTTTTTGCTGATTCTTCTTTTGGTTTTGTTGCTTTTGATTCTTCTTTTGGTTCTTCTTTTGGTTTTTTTTGTTTTGTTTGTTTTTCTTTTGTTGCTGTTTTTGTTTTTTCAACATTTTCCGGGCATAGGTCAGGTTGTATTTGGCATCCATGCTTTCCGGATCGAGTTTTAACGACCGGATAAAGGCCTCAATACTTTTTTCGTACTGCTTTTGCGACAGATACGTATTGCCCAGGTTATACAGCGCTTTGGCCTGATATTGCGAATTTTGTGTCATTTCAGCCAAATGTCCGAAGAAGTTCTCCGCCCCTTTATAGTTTTTTTGTTGGTACAATGCATCGCCGAGGTTAAAAGCGCCCTTTTGGTATTTCGGATTTTTGGCAAGGGCTTTACGGTACAACACTTCCGCTTCAGGATATTTCTTCTGCTCGTATTTTTTGTTTCCCTTTCGCACGAACGATTTGACGCTTTGGGCGGAAACTCCGGCCGAAAGCAATCCCAGCAAAAGGATCATGACCCACTTTATGTTCGATCTACTTTTCATTTTCCAAAAAAATCAATTTTTTCAGCCCATTTCGATTTACGTTCTACCAATAACAATTCCAATACAAGAAAAATAAAAGCCAACAACAGGAAAAACTGGAAATGATGTTCATAATCGGTAAACTGCCGCGTAGCCAACTCCTGTTTTTGGATACGGTTCAAGTTTTTCAGAACCTTCGAAAGTCCCACGCTGGCATTATTGGCACGGGCATAGGTACCGTTTCCCGCAGCGGCGATTTCCTGAAGCATTTGTTCGTTCAAACGTGTTATCACCACTTTTCCGTTGCGGTCTTTCAAAAAACTCCTGTTCCCCTGGGCATCGTACAAGGGAATGGGGGCTCCCTCAGGCAACCCCATACCAATGGTAAAAACTTTTATCCCTTGCGCAGCTGCTCTTTTTGCAGCTTGTACCGGGTTGTCCTGATGGTTTTCGCCATCGGTAATTACGATGATGGCTTTGTTGTGTTTGTCCTTCTCAAAAGAACGCCTCGCCAGGTCAATGGCCGAACCGATGGCCGTTCCCTGCACGGGAACAATTTGGGTATCCACCGACGACAGAAACAGTTTGGCAGCGCCGTAGTCGCTTGTCAAAGGTAACAGCTTATAGGCCCTTCCGGCAAATACAATCAAACCGATACGGTCGCCGTTCAGCTTGTCTATTAAATTGGAAATCGCCATTTTAGCACGGTCCAGCCGGTCGGGTTTAATGTCTTCGGCCAGCATGGAGTTGGATACGTCCAGTGCAATATACAGGTCAATTCCTTTCCGTTTAACCGTTTCCACTTTGGATCCCACTTTGGGATCAATGATACCGGAAATCAGGAAAAACAAAGCCAGAAGCAGCAACAGGAACCGCAAGGCGGGTTTTGTATCTGAGCGGTATTTTACCAACCGGTCAAGCAAAACTTTGTCGCCAAACCTTTTTTCGGCCCTGCTTTTCCATCCTTTGTACATCCAGTAAATCAGGACAAAGAAAAGCAGCAGCAGATAGGCCCAAAAAAATGCTTTATGTTCGAATTGAATCATTTTTTTCTTTTCCTTATTTTATGGTAATTTTCTAAAAACCAGATACCGCAAACTCACTTCCATCACAAACAACAGCAAAGCTGCCAGGGCAAAGGGGAAATAAAGCTCATATTTCCTATGAAACTGTTGCACGTTGATTTTCGATTTTTCCAACCGGTCAATTTCTTTGAAGATCGCTTTCAATTTCCGGTTGTTGTTGGCACGGAAATATTTTCCACCTGTTTCCTGGGCTATTTTCTTCAGCAAAGCTTCGTCTATCTGCACTTTCATTTGTTGCATTTGAATACCATAAGGTGTTTGCACCGGATAAGGTGCATAACCGTACGAGCCCACTCCTATGGTATAAACCCGAATGCCGTACATCTTGGCCAGTTCAGCCGCTGTTTCGGGATCGATGGCCCCCGAGTTGTTGACCCCATCGGTTAGCAGCACAATAACTTTGGATCGTGCTTTGGAATCTTTCAGCCGGCTGACAGCGGTGGCCAATCCATCACCAATGGCCGTTCCATCCTGTATCATACCGCTTTTGACTTCCTGCAAAAGGTGAATCAGCATGGAATGGTCCAGCGTAAGCGGTGCCTGTGTAAAAGCCACACCGCTAAAAATCACCAAACCGATACGGTCGTTGGGGCGCCCTTCGATAAATTGTGTGGCAATCTTTTTGGCTGCCCCGATACGGTCGGGCTGAAAATCACGGGCGCGCATACTCCCCGAAACGTCCAGAGCCATCACAATGTCGATCCCTTCAATATTTATGTTGCTTTTGGAAGAAATCTTCTGTGGTCCGGCCAGTGCCACAATCAGTAACGCCAGCGCCAGCATACGCAGCACAAACAGGCTGTGTATCAACCGGGTTTTTAAGGATGGTGACATTCCCTCAAAAGGTTTCAACCCCGAAAAAAGCAATTCCGGGGTACTTTTACGGAAGCGGTAAACATACCACGCCACCAATACCGGTATCAGCAGGAACAGATAAAAATAATCCGGATTTCTCCATGTATCTATGCCAAACATTGTTATTCTCCCTCCTTGTTTTCCGGTTTTACTTTTTGTTCATTTTGCACCTCTCCCCCGGGGTTTTCCGTTGCCGATGAATCCTTTTCGGGTTCCGGCGGCACTTCCCGTGTTTCATTCACAAAATCAATGCAATAATTCAAACTGGTATCGTTTTCCAGCGGTGAAGGTTTCAGCTTGGCAAATTTCACCAAATCGGCCAACTCAAAAGCATTTTGCAATTTCGTAAGCACCTCCTTGTTTACCACCGGTTCTTTTTCGAGCTGGGTTATGATTTCTCCTGTGGTCATCTCACGGGCATCAAATCCGAACCGGCGGGCCATGTAATCGCGCATGATATCGGTAATGGCCGAATGGTACGCTTTCAGTTTCCCTGCCTGCCACAGCCGCGAGAGCCTGATTTCTTCCAGGCGTTGGATGGCTTCCACATCGGGTGGCAGTTTGGGTTTCGGCTTACGACTGAACAAAGGCTGGTTTTTCTTACGTTTGGCAATATACCACACCACCAAGACAATGATACCTATCAGCAACAATCCCAACAAAATCCATCGCAAGATTTCCCACAGCGTATATGGTTCGGCCTGCGGACCGACAATGGGTTTAAATGCTTTGGTAGTATCCACCTGCGGGGTATATACCTGCAGAAAAAGATCCTGGGTGGCTACCGTTTCGGGGGCACCGTTTCCGGGCAATTTCACCTTGAACTTTAACGGAGTGATATTAAAATATCCCGAATCAAACGAGGTGACGAGCAAATGCCGTTTCAGAAACAAAGCATTCTCCTTCAACGTGGTATCTATTGCACCCCGTTTTATGATTTCCACGTGGGGCACCAAAGTATCGGGCAACGGCGGCCATGTCACCTGCGACCCCTTGGGAACTTCCACCGAAAGATCCAAACCGATCTGATCGCCAATCATTATGGCAGTGGTGTCAAGTCTGGCATTTGCTTTCAACGGCACCATATGTTGTGCCCGTAATAAACCGGTGGACACCAGCAATAAGGACAAAATCAGCGTATATGTTATTTTTCTTTTTTTCATGTTTCTCGTCAACTTCTCGCCTCTCTTTTGCGGAACATATTCATCAGGGGTTTCACATAATCCTCGCCCGTATATACTTTTACCATATCCACACCGAGTTTTGAAAACAGCGTATCCAGTTCGCGAGCTTTGGCCGCAGCCCAGTGGCTTAACTGCCGGCGTACCGCCGCATTGCCCGTATCCACCCACATCGGCTGACCGGTTTCGGCATCGACCAATCGTACCAATCCCACATTGGGCATTTCGGTTTCGCGCCGGTCGGTCACACGAATGGCAATCAGGTCGTGCTTGTGGTTGGCAATCTGTACCGCTTTTTCAAAACCATCCGCCATAAAATCGGAAATCAGGAAAGCAGTCGCCCGTTTTTTGATCACATTGGTTAGATAACGCAGGGCTTCGGCAATATCGGTACCCCTGTTTTCGGCACGAAAATCAATGAGCTCACGAATAATCCTTAAAATATGGGACGAACCTTTTTTCGGTGGAATGAATTTTTCAATTTTATCCGAAAAGAAAATCACGCCTACTTTATCGTTGTTTTGAATCGCCGAGAAAGAAAGCGTTGCCGCAATTTCGGTAATGATTTCCTGCTTCAGCTGTCCGTGTGTACCGAAAAGGTTCGACCCGGAAACATCAATGAGCAACATAACGGTCAGCTCCCGTTCTTCCTCAAATATTTTGACAAAAGGATGGTTAAACCGTGCCGTTACATTCCAGTCGATATTGCGGATATCGTCACCAAACTGATATTCGCGCACCTCGCTAAAGGCCATGCCGCGCCCTTTAAAAACACTGTGATACTCTCCCGAAAAAATCTGTTTGGAGAGTCCCCGTGTTTTAATCTCAATCTTCCGGACTTTTTTAAATAACTCCTGAGCTTCCAATGTTTTTCCCGTTTTAAACTTTCCGCAAAATCACTTCAAAAACCGTTTTCTTTTTTTACGGCACCTCTACCGAATTGAGGATTTCGTTGATAATATCCTCACTGGTTATGTTTTCGGCTTCGGCCTCATAAGTTAACCCGATACGGTGGCGCATCACATCGTGGGCTACCGACCGTATGTCTTCCGGGATGACATATCCCCGTTTTTTAATAAATGCCAGCGCCTTGGCGGCAAGGGCCAGGTTGATGCTGGCACGCGGCGAAGCACCGTAGGAAATCATTCCCGAAAATTTATCCAGACCGTAGTCTTTGGGGTAACGCGAAGCAAAAACAATATCGGTAATATAATTTTCAATTTTTTCATCAAGATAAACCATCCGCACCAGTTCGCGTGCTTTGTTGATGTCTTCCGGCTTTAAAATGGTATTGGTTTGAGCTGTTGTATTGGTAATATTTTGGCGTAAAATAAGTTTTTCTTCCTCTTTTTTGGGATAGTTTATCACCACTTTCAGCATAAAACGGTCCACCTGTGCTTCGGGCAGAGGATAGGTGCCTTCCTGTTCGATGGGGTTTTGGGTGGCCAGCACCAAAAAGGGTT
>CAYYRE010000097.1:0-5519 GCA_964473895.1 uncultured Lentimicrobiaceae bacterium
TCCGCGGAACGCTGACCGAAGTACACCACCATTTTAAAAACAAAACGGTAAAGGGCGAAATTGTGATCATCATCGGACAACCGGGCAACTTATAAAAAACCGTCGCCGTTTAGCAAATCGTAATAAGGGCATGCGGGCGGGCTGTCCGCTATAGTCCCGTGGCCGGTGGCGGGTTTTGCAACGGCAGTGCGGGGTCTTCCTCCCGTCAGCCTCCGCCTGCCGGCAAAAACCACACCACCGTCTGCCGGGCGCTGCCGCTCCCATCCCTCATGCAGGGCAAACATGGCCTTACCCCTTCCGCTCCCATCGTTTGACTTGTAACGCGCTAAAAAATACGGAAAGACCAACACAAATTTCTCCTATCTTTGTTCTATACAAATGAGCCAAAAGAAATCTCATAACAAAAGTGCCCTTAGGGTAAATGCGGGGGTTGAAAAACCTGAAAATATTAACCCGCAATTCAGGCAAAAAACCGGTCTTTTCAAAAAGCCGAAACCGACCGTGCAAACCTATTTCGAGGGCATCCGTTCCGGCGACCGTACCCTCCTCAGCCGGGCCATTACACTCATCGAAAGTACACTCCCGCAAGACCAGCAACAAGCGGCAGAACTTGTCAACCGCTGTCTGCCGTTTTCAGGAAATGCTTTGCGTATAGGCATTACAGGAACCCCGGGGGCCGGAAAAAGTACATTTATCGAAAGTTTTGGCTTGATGCTTATGGAACAAGGCCACCGTGTGGCCGTCTTGGCCATCGATCCCAGCAGCCAACGGAGTCACGGCAGCATCCTCGGCGATAAAACACGAATGGAAAGACTGAGTACCAATCCAAACGCTTTTATCCGGCCTTCAGCCAGCGCAGGAACCCTCGGGGGCGTGGCACGCAAAACCCGGGAAGCCATGATCCTTTGCGAAGCGGCCGGTTTCGATATTGTTTTTGTGGAAACCGTAGGGGTCGGCCAATCCGAAACAGCCGTGGCCCGTATGGTGGATTTCTTTTTGCTGCTTATGATTGCCGGTGGTGGCGATGAATTACAAGGCATTAAAAGAGGTATTATGGAAATGGCTGACCTCATTGTTATTAACAAAGCCGACGGTGAAAATAAACACCGGGCCGAAACCACCCGGCGCGAATTTGAAAATGCCTTGCACCTCTTTGCCCCCCTTCCCAACGGTTGGCATCCCTCCGTGTTAACCGCCTCAGCACTTTACGGCGAAAACCTGAAAAAAATTTGGGAACAAATCCAAACATTTGTTCAACTGACCCGGGAAAACGGTGCTTTTGAAGCAAAACGCAAAAACCAGGATGAACAACTCTTCCTGGAAACCTTGCAACAGGCTGTTCTTGACCGTTTTTTCCGGCATCCCGAAATAAAAAAACAACTGGAAGAATATAAAGCCCTTATCTCTCAACGGAAAATATCACCTTATGAAGCATCGCGCCAGTTGTTGGATTTTTATTACAACCGGGATGGCAGGCGTTAGTACCTTAAATTTTTAATTCCGCTCATATTTCGGCAGAAGTTTTACGAAAAAGGAAGACTTCGTGTTAAAAAAGGGAGCCGGCGCCGGAACAGCATACCCCCAATCATTCCAACGGAAAAATATTCTTTTCTTTTAAATAAGCCAGTACCTTTTCAGCATTGGTTTCGTTTTCCTGTGGTTTGAAAATCATTTGCGGCTTTTCCGGAATTTCATACGGCATATCCTCGCCGGGAATATGCCGTACCTCTCCTTGATCGTAACGCCGGTAAAGGTCGCCATCGGCATGTTGGCGGCAATACGCCAAATCGGCTTTCATGTAAATCAGATGAAACCGTTCCGGACCGATAATTTCGGCCACCTGCCGGCGGATATTTTCATCCGGAGAAGCAAACGAACAAATGGTAATGATGCCTTGGTCGTTCAGGATGCGCGCAATGTGGGCTACCCGTCGCAGATGTTCCGCCCGGTCGGCCGGATCGAAATCCAGCTCACGCGACAAACCCGAGCGCAACGATTTTCCATCCAAAAGCACCACCGTAGCTCCCGAACTGATGAGCTCTTTCTCCAAGGTAAAAGCCAACTCATTTTTCCCGCTGCCGTACAATCCGGTAATCCATAAAGTAATCCCCCGCTGGTTATATCGTTTTTCGCGTTCTTCACGGCTGATCAGGCTGCGCCCTTCCGAAATCAGGGTTCGCTCCTTTTCGGTGATGCGACTCGGTAAAAGGCTGCTGTCCAGTTTGTCCAGCATCATTCCCACCGCCACCGTATTGTGGGTAATCGGGTCGATAAGGATAAAAGCGCCCGTTTGCCGGTTTTTTTTGTAGGCATCAAAAAACAAGGGCTCGGTAGTGGTCATCACCACCCGGCCAATCTCGTTCAACGCAAAATGATCAATTTTTTCATGTTCCAGCGTGTTCACATCCACGCGGTACCGGATGTGGTCTATTTTGGCCTTGGTACTGTGCGTATTGTGTTTTATGTAAAACTGGGTATAGGGATTCATGGGTTTTTCATCCATCCATACCAACATGGCTTCAAAATGACGGCTCACCTTGGGCAGGTTGTCCGGATGCACCAGCATGTTGCCGCGCGAAATATCAATCTCATCTTCAAGTGTCAGGCTAATGCTTTGCGGCGGAAAAGCATATTCCAGGTTTCCATCGTAGGTGGTAATGGTCTTGACCCGTGATTTTTTTCCGGAAGGCAGCACCATGACCTCATCCCCGGGACGCACAACGCCGGAAGCCATTTTTCCGGCAAACCCCCTGTATTTCAAATCGGGACGGATAACATACTGCACAGGAAACCGGAAATCCTCAAAATTCCTGTCGCTACTGACATGTACTGTTTCCAGGAATTCCAGCATGCTTTTGCCGTGGTACCAAGGCATCTTATCCGAAATTTCCACCACGTTGTCGCCTTTCAGGGCCGAAAGCGGAATAAAGGTAACATCCGGAATATCCAACTGGGTAACAAAACTTTTATAATCCTCCACAATCCGGTCGAAAACTTCCTGTTGGTAATCCACTAAATCCATTTTATTCACGGCAAGAACCACATGTTTAATGCCGAGCAACGAAACAAGATAGGTATGCCGCCGGGTCTGCGTAATCACGCCGGTACGGGCATCCGCCAATAAAATGGCAAGGTTGGCCGTGGAACCACCCGTAATCATGTTACGGGTATATTGTTCATGGCCGGGGGTATCGGCAATAATGAATTTCCGTTTGGCTGTTGAAAAATAACGGTAGGCCACATCGATGGTAATGCCCTGCTCGCGTTCTGCCTTCAATCCGTCAAGCAACAAAGCATAATCAATCTCTTCACCTGCATGACCGATTCTTTTACTGTCGCGTTTCAGTGCCGTAAGTTGATCTTCGTAAAGTTTTTTGCTGTCGAAAAGCAGCCGTCCGATAAGGGTAGATTTTCCATCGTCCACCGAACCGGCAGTGAGTAACCGTAAGAGATCTTTTTTCTGATCCTGATCAAGGAATTCTTTTATATCCATGAATGGGCTGTTTTTTTAAAATCTTTTTCTACTGAGGGGTAAATGCGGGACAAAGATAGTTGAAAAACCGGTTTTTTTATTTTCCATATCCATAATAAGGGTGCCTACGCGAGATATTTGGCCACAATGGGCATCCGTCGCCCCATTCCGAAGGCTTTGGGGGATACACGCAGCATGGGCGGGGTCTGATAACGTTTGTACTCGTTGATGTTTACCAGCCGAAGTACCCGTTTTACCAGCTTTTCATCAAAGCCGAGTGCAACAATTTCGGCCGGACCACGACGGTTTTCAATGTATTCCTGTAAAATCTTGTCCAGAATTTCGTAATCCGGCAAGGCATCCGAATCTTTTTGGCCGGGACGCAATTCCGCCGAAGGGGCTTTGGTGATAATATTTTCCGGAATGATTTCGCTGTGACGGTTGATGTATCGGGCCAGTGCATACACCCGTGTTTTGTACACATCACCCAGTACCGACAAACCACCGTTCATATCCCCATAAAGGGTTCCGTATCCCACGGCAGCCTCACTTTTATTACTGGTATTCAAAAGGATGTATCCGAATTTATTGGAAATTGCCATGAGAATCACTCCCCGGATACGGGCTTGGAGGTTTTCTTCGGCAATGTTGAACGGTAACCCTTTGAAATAAGGTTTCAGTATTTCGTTAAAAGTATCGTACGCTTTTTTGATGGGAATGGTATCGTGGGGCATTTTCAGGTTTTGGGCCAGCTGCAACGCATCGGTAACCGAATGACCGGAAGAAAATTCCGAAGGCAACAAAATGTTGTACACATTTTCGTTACCCAGGGCTTCGGCGGCCAAAACAGCCGTCACAGCCGAATCAATGCCTCCCGACAGTCCCAAAATGGCTTTGGTAAATCCCAGTTTGTGAAAATAATTCCGGATACCCATGACCAGGGCATCATGAATCAGCGCCACTTCCGCAGGACGTTCAATGGGGGCACTGTCGGCTTTTTCCACAGCTTCCACATCATAAACCCTGAAATCTTCCTCAAAATAACGCATCACATCCACCGTTTTGCTGTGTGAATTCATAACCAGCGAACCGCCGTCAAACAGAATTTCAGTCTGTGCCCCCACATGGTTTACATAAAACAGGGGCAGGTGATATTTCTCCGTATTGCGCCGTAATACCCCTTCACGAATAACAGCTTGCCGGTAGTTAAACGGAGAGGCGGCAATATTAATCATGATATCCGGCGAAAAAGCCATTAACTCATCCATGGGGTTTATGGTGTACAAAGGGCTTTCATCCACATCCCAAATGTCTTCGCAAATGGTCAGGGCGATTTTTTTTCCTTTAAATTCTACGATTTCAAACCGGTTGTTGGGCTCAAAGTAACGGTATTCGTCAAAAATATCATAATTGGGCAACAAGGTTTTGTGAATGACCTTTTGTACTTTTCCCTGCCACAGAAACGCTGCTGAATTGTACAACGGCTTACCCTTCCGGTGCGGATTATAGGTGGGGACTCCTACAATGGCAGCTACCCGTGTACAATGGCTGGCAATTTCGTCCACCGCCTGCAGCCCTTTGTCAACAAAATCACGAAATTCCAAAAAATCGCGTGGAGGATATCCGGCAATGGCCAACTCCGAAAAAACCACTAAGTCTGCTTTTTCTTTTTCTGCACGATGGATCGCACCGATCATCTTTTGCTTGTTTTGTTCGAAATTTCCGATATGGAAATTAAGTTGTGAAAGCGCTATTCTCAATGTTTTACGTATTAATGGTTGTTCGCTGAATTTTTTACAAAAATAGACAATTGTTCACAGCTTTGTTTTACGATGGATTTTATAAGAGGAGGCAGGCAATACAGCATATTTTTGAAAATTGGTCTCAATAAAAAACCCCGCCGGTTGGCGGGGTTTTTGTCTTGCGGAGAGTAAGGGATTCGAACCCTTGGTACGCGCAACGCGTACAACGGTTTTCGAGACCGCCCCGTTCGACCACTCCGGCAACTCTCCGGGCGCAAAATTAGAAAAATATGGTTTTTGACAAA
>CAYYRE010000097.1:5619-11666 GCA_964473895.1 uncultured Lentimicrobiaceae bacterium
TCAACGTAATGAAGTACCCACGGGCGACGCCCTTTTGTATATTTCTGCCGGCCTGCATTGTGTTCTTTCAATCGTTTTTCTATGTTGTTTGTGCTACCGTAATAAAACGTACCGTGCGAAAGGCTTTTTAAGATATAGGTGTAAAAAGGCATGGCGGAAAGGGATCATTTGAGCAGTGTAAAGCGTACAACGGTTTTCGAGACCGCCCCGTTCTTCCGAAGGAATCCCTACGGGAGACCACTCCGGCAACTCTCCGGGCGCAAAATTAGAAAAATATGGTTTTTGACAAACAGAAAACTAAAAATTATATTATCCCTTTGGTCTTAAGGTAGTTGTATCCGTCTATGGTTTTAAAAAAGCGTTCTCTTTGCATCGATTCCTTCCGCGTGGGAAACGTTTCAACGTAATGAAGTACCCACGGGCGACGCCCTTTTGTATATTTCTGCCGGCCTGTTTCATGATCTTGTATTGTCTGTTTTTAGTGCTTTATCTTTATTTATAATTATTGGGAAACTTAATATTCGTTAAATGGTGTAACTGTTAAATTTGGTTAAATCATTATAACATCGAAATTACCGGTATTCTAATTGATTAATTTTGTTAAAAATTAACGGGGTTAACCTTAAAAACCGAACAATGATTTGCTTGAAAACGTTGCGGGGAGGACATGCTTTGGAAAGAACAGACACAAACAACATTTCCGGTTTATTTCCTTTGAATTTAACGGCGAAAAGAACTGCCTGTTTGTTATCCCGTCAAGGTGCAACAGATAGGATTTGTTATAAAAAAGAACAAAAAATACCCATAGGTTGATTGCTAAAGTATTTCAAAAAGGAGAACTATATTCTGCTGAAAATAAATGATATATTAATATAATTGAAATATAAAAAGTATAAAGTTTTTCCTTAGATGTTGATGACAGAAAATTGTTCGTGGGGTTCAACGATTTTCCCGAATCAAACAAAACAAAAAATTATAGAACCCCTTTTCTCTTATGAGAACAAAAGCCTTTTATTATGAAAAAAATTATTATTGCTTTTTTGGCGTTTTTTATCCTTGCTCCCGCAATGGCATACCCGCATGAAGTCAATAAGAACAATGAAACGGTATTGCGTCATACGCTCAAAAACGGTTTACGGGTAGTGATTATCAGAAATCCTCTTGCCCCTGTTGTTACTACCGAGATCAACTATCTGGTGGGTTCCAATGAGGCGCCAAAAGGTTTTCCCGGAATGGCACATGCACAGGAGCACATGATGTTTCGTGGCAATCCGGGTTTGTCGGCCGATCAGCTGGCGGATATCTCTGCTGCCATGGGAGGCGATTTCAACGCCGACACCCGGCAAATGGTTACACAGTATTTTTTCACGGTTCCCTCCGAAGATTTGGATATCGCCTTACATATCGAAGCCCTTCGAATGCGCGGGGTCCTGGATAGCGAAAAGTTATGGGAAAAAGAACGTGGTGCCATTGAGCAGGAGGTTTCCAGAGATCTCTCAAATCCCCAATATGTTTTTTACAAAAAATTGCTGGCTGCTATGTTTAAGGGAACCCCTTATGCCCATGATGCCTTGGGAACCCGCCCTTCTTTTGATAAAACAACTGGGGCCATGCTGAAAAAATTTCATGACAGCTGGTATGCCCCGAATAATGCCATTTTGGTTATTGTGGGCAGGGTTGATCCGCACAAAGCTTTGGAAAAAGTGAAAAAACTCTTTGGTGATATTCCTTCGAAAACACTGCCCCCACGTCCGGTTATTCATTTACAGCCTGTAAAACCCGACACGCTCCATTTAAAAACAGATTTGCCTTACGGTTTGACCATCGTTTCTTTCAGAATGCCCGGAATTGACAGTCCCGATTATGCTGCGGCAAAGGTATTGTCCGATGTGTTGTCCAACCAGCGGGGCAAATTATATTCACTGGTTCCGGAAGGAAAAGCTTTATATACCGGTTTTTCCATGAGCGGACTGCGAAAAGCAGGAATTGGGTTTGGAATTGCCGTATTCCCCAGAGGAGGAAATGCTGAGAAACTGCTTCAAGAGGTTTCTTCCGTACTGGTATCGGAAGCAAAAAACGGGGTGAACCCCGACCTGGTAAAGGCGGCCAAACAACACGAAATTTCTTCCTTTGAGTTTCGTAAAAATTCTGTATCGGGGCTGGCCAACGTCTGGTCGGAAGCCCTTGCGGTCGAAGGCAGACAGTCGCCGGCCGAAGATTTGCAAGCCATAGAAAAAGTTACGGTGCAGGATGTAAACCGTGTCGCTCGCAAATACCTGGATATGCAACATGCCATCGTTGCCGTATTGACACCCGAATCATCAGGGAAACCCATATCACGCAAAGGATTCGGCGGCGCCGAATCCTTTGCGCCAAAAAATCCTAAACCGGTGAAATTACCCGAATGGGCCGAAAAAGCCATGGGCCGGCTGGTTGTCCCGAAATCCATTGTCCACCCCGTGGTTACCCAACTACCCAATGGCATCAAACTCATAGTCCAGCCGGAACATATCAGCAATACCGTAACACTTTACGGAGGCATTAAAAATCAACCGGACTTGGAGACACCCAAAGGCAAAGAGGGAGTAAACGAGGTTTTGGAACAACTGTTTCGTTACGGTTCAACCACGCTGAACAGGATCCGGTTTCAAAAAGCTTTGGATGATATCGGAGCCAACGAATCGGCCGGAAGCAGTTTCTCTCTGCAGGTTTTGGCCAATAATTTCGAAAGGGGGGTGCAACTTCTTGCCGATAATGAAATTCATCCCGCATTGCCCGCTCGTGCTTTTCCCATTCTGCAACGTCAAACAGCCGCCATGGTTGCGGGTCAATTGAAAAGTCCGGATTACCTGTTTGGTAAGGCCCTAAAAACCGCTTTGCTGCCCCAAGGCGATCCGGCTTTGCGCCATCCCACACCGGCTACGGTAATGTCATTAAAATTACAGGATGTTAAAGCCTATTATCAAAAAGTCTTTCGTCCCGATTTAACCACTATTGTCGTTGTGGGAAATATTACTCCGGAAAAAGCAAAGCGTGTGGTTGAAAAATATTTTGGCTCATGGAAAGCCACCGGTAAAAAACCGAATGTGGAATTTCCTCCGGTACCCCCCAACAAAGCTTCACAAATCCATGTTCCCGATGTAAGCAGAGTACAAGACCGGGTTGCTCTTGCCGAAAATCTTGAACTTACCCGTTCGAACCCCGATTATTATGCTTTGAAAGTCGGAAACCACGTGCTGGGCGGTGCTTTTTATGCCACCCGTCTCTTCCGCGACCTTCGTGAAAATTCAGGGTTGGTTTATTACGTTTCTTCATCGTTTCAAATAGGAAAACACCGTTCCGATTACCTGGTCAATTACGGTTGTAGCCCGTCAAATGTTTCCAAAGCCAAAGACATTGTCGTCAAAAATTTGAAACAAATGCAAAAAGAAAAGGTAACGGATAAGGAATTGAAAATGGCAAAATCCATTCTTTTGCGCCAAATTACATTGTCCGAATCGAGTATTGATGATATTGCGGGCGGTTTACTCAACCGGTCACTGAAAGACCTGCCGCTTCAACAACCGGTCATTGCGGCAAAACATTACATTTCGATAACTTCCGGACAAGTACAGTCTGCTTTTACCAAATGGATCCATCCGGAAAATCTGGTTCAGGTAACGATGGGCCCTTCTCCGCAATAAGTTTTCTCGACAGTTGATGCTTTTCAAGAAGTTAAATCCCGATGCCTTGTCGTAAAGTGAAAATAAACTTTCCGATAAGGCATCCGGATTTTGTTTTTGCTACAGTATCGAAAACCGGTTCTTTGTTCCGCATCCCGCAGTCGGCGCAATAATCGCATGGTCGGAATGCAGAATGCGGTATTTCAACAATATAATGCGCCGCTACTTTGTAAAAGCTTCAAAGTGTTGTTGAATATCTTCTAACACCTTTGTTATCTCCTCTGCCGTTTCTGCCTGCATCAACCGTATCCGGAACGGCTTGAAATCAGGATACCCCTTAAAATAATGGCCCCAGTGTTTGCGGATTTCCAGAAGGCCCGTGCGTTCCCCTTTCCACTGAACCGAACGCTCCAAATGGATCAAACAGACACGCACCCTTTCTCTGGTATCCACCGGCGGGAGGATTTCCCCGGTGTCAAAATAATGTTTTATTTCCCTGAAAATCCACGGGTTTCCGTAAACCGCCCGCCCGATCATCAGGCCATCCACCCCGTAAGTTTCTTTTAAATACTTGGCTTTCACCGGATCCGTAATGTCGCCGTTGCCAATGATGGGGATGTGCATGCGCGGATTGTTTTTTACGGCCCCTATCAGCGACCAGTCTGCCGGATCGGCATAACGCATGGTCCGTGTGCGTCCGTGGATGGTAAGGGCTTTGATGCCCGTATCCTGCAATCTCTCGGCAATGTCCACAATTTCTTTGTGCCGGTCATCGTATCCGAGACGGGTTTTGACGGTCACCGGCAGCCGCACGGCTTTCACAATGGCGGCCGTCATCTTTATCATCTTGGGAATATCGTTCAGAATACCCGCTCCGGCCCCCTTTTTAACCACTTTTTTTACCGAACATCCAAAATTAATGTCAATGAGATCGGGACCAGCCGCTTCTGCATAACGGGCGGCTTCCACCATCGAATCAATATTATGTCCGAAAATCTGAATACCCACCGGACGCTCTGCCTCATCAAAATCCAGTTTTTTCACACTTTTGACCGCATCGCGGATCAATCCTTCCGACGAAATAAATTCGGTGTACATCATGTCGGCTCCGAAAGCCTTACACAGATGCCTGAACGGCGGATCCGTTACATCCTCCATGGGCGCAAGAAACAGGGGCGTTTCGCCCAAATCGATATTTCCTATTCTGACATTTGACATTATGAAACCGGCAAAAGGTGGAGCAAAAGTATTAATTTTGCGCTTTCAATTTTTTCAATATGGCACATCGCATTCCCTTTCCCGATACCAAACCCGGAGTAAAAGTTTTTGTGGTTCTTTTTCTTGTGCTGTTTTTCATTTTTATCTTTTCCGTTATCGGCATTCTCATCGGCGTTGTTGTCTATGGCAAAGGGTTATCCGATATTGTGGCTTCACTTACCGCCACGGGGGCTCATGCCGACCGTTCACTCCTCTATCTTTTTCAATTTGTCAACCAGTTGGGATTCCTTTTCGCCCCGGTGGTGGTGGCTGCCTGGTTTTATACCGACAACAGCAAAGCCTGGTTGCGCCTGAACCGTTCTCCGGTTTTCTTTTTGATACTGGCCGGACTTTCCATATTTACCATTTTGCCTTTTATCAACTGGTTGGGCGATGTGAATGCACAAATGACTTTCCCCAAAGCGTTGTCGTGGCTCGGCGACTGGATGCGGGCCGAAGAATCAAAAGCCGACCAACTCACGCAGTTTTTCCTCAGTGTAAAAACCCCCGGCGGCCTGGCCATGAACCTTTTTATTATTGCCCTGGTTCCGGCGGTGGGCGAAGAACTGCTCTTCAGGGGGCTTTTGCAGCGCTTGTTCAACGAGTGGACCCGCAGCATTCCCGTGGGTGTTTTTATTACCGCCTTTCTTTTCAGTGCCATTCATTTCCAGTTTTTCGGCTTTTTGCCCCGTTTTTTACTCGGGCTGATGCTCGGTATCATGCTCGAAATTACCCAAAGCCTTTGGGTTCCGGTCACCGCGCATTTTGTCAACAACGCCACCCTTGTAATCCTCTATTACCTGCACTACAACGGTTACACCGCCATAAAAATGGAAGAGTTCGGCTCCTCAAGCCATTTTTACATCATTTTACTGAGCCTTTTGCTTACCGCCTATCTTTTTTACCGCATGTACACCTACAGGAATAAAGAAAACGGTCTGATCCGTGAGCGATAACTTTTTTTTGACAATGATTCTTTTGGGCGGACGGACGCGCTTTCCGTTATAGTCCCCGGTGCAGAAAACGGTGTTCCGCAACGGCTTTCCGTGGGCTTCCTGTGGTCGCCACGGCCTGCCTGCTCCACATCCGTTTCCGTACCGGGGCGCTGCCGCTCCAGCCACTGGCACG
>CAYYRE010000098.1:0-7915 GCA_964473895.1 uncultured Lentimicrobiaceae bacterium
GCGTTGTCGTCTTCCCGGATATTCGACATTTTTAGGGCGGTTACGGGAACCTCTGCGCTGAATTTACGGATGAGTTTTCCCACTAAGGTCGTTTTTCCGATGTTTCGTCCGGTACCCCCGATAATGATCCAGTTTCGATAGACCTTCATTTTTTTAAATGGTTGATATAAAATATGATAGTATGGTGATTAAATTGTTTACAAATTAACAATATTTTCCGTTTCTTAGGCCATTCGACAAAAAATAATTGTAATTTTGTTAGGTTATTTAAACTTAAAAAATAATGGACAAATTATTCAGAAAGGACGCTTTCAATTACCATGCTTTGGGGCGTCCGGGAAAGATTGAGGTCATTCCCACGAAACCCTATTCCACACAACGCGATCTGTCGCTGGCCTACACCCCCGGTGTGGCCGACCCTTGCCTTGCCATTAAAAAACATCCCGATGATGTGTATAAATACACAGCCAAAGGGAACCTGGTGGCCGTTATTTCCAACGGTACAGCCGTACTGGGGTTGGGCGATATCGGTCCGTCTGCCGGTAAACCGGTGATGGAAGGCAAAGGCCTTCTGTTTAAGGTTTTTGCCGATGTGGATGTTTTTGATATTGAATTGAACGAAAAAGACCCTGACAAACTCATTGAGGTGGTCAAGGCCATTGCACCAACCTTTGGCGGTATCAACCTGGAAGACATCAAAGCCCCGGAATGCTTTTATATTGAAGACCGTCTGAAAGAAGAACTGGATATCCCGCTTATGCACGACGACCAACACGGGACTGCCATTATCTCCTCGGCAGGCCTGCTGAATGCCCTGGATGTCATCGGAAAAAAGATTGAAGACATTAAAATTGTGGTGAGCGGCGCCGGAGCGGCTGCCGTTTCATGTACCAGGCTTTATATGCAACTTGGGGCAAAACCCGAAAATATTGTTATGTGCGACAGCCGTGGCGTGATTCATAAAGACCGTACCGATTTGAATGAAATTAAAAAACAGTTTGCCACCGACAAGCCGGTACATACCATGGAAGAAGCCATCAAAGGGGCTGACATGTTTCTGGGGCTTTCGGTTGCCGGTTTATTGACTCCCGAGATGCTGTTGTCCATGGCCGACCATCCCATTGTTTTCGCCCTGGCCAATCCGGTTCCTGAAATTTCGTACGATTTGGCCATGAAAACCCGCAAAGATGTGATTATGGCCACCGGGCGTTCCGACTATCCCAACCAAATTAACAATGTGTTGGGATTCCCCTTTATTTTCCGCGGCGCTTTGGATGTACGGGCCACCAAAATCAATGAAGCTATGAAGCTGGCTGCTGCCAAAGCCCTTGCCGGCCTGGCACGTGAGCCTGTTCCCGAAGAGGTGAATATTGCTTTCGGTATCAGCAACCTGAAATTCGGTAAAGACTATCTGATTCCCAAACCCACCGATCCACGGTTGATTGAAACGGTGGCACCGGCCGTGGCCCGTGCTGCCATGGAATCGGGTGTGGCCCGCCGTCCTATTGAAGACTGGGAAAAATATAAAGAAGAACTGCGGAAACGCATGGGGCTCACCAATCCCTTGAAACGTCAGATGAAAGCTACCTGCCGTAACCATCCCAAACGGGTACTTTTGGCTGATGCCGAACATTACAATGTCCTGAAAGCTGCCGAGATTGTGGTCAATGAAAAATTGGCCGAACCGATTCTTATGGGAAATGCCAAAAAAATCCGAAAAATTATTGCCGAACATGAGCTGGAATTGCAGGATGTGCCGATTATTGACCCCAAGGCCGATGAGAATAAAGAAAAGATGAAAGCCTATGTGCAACAGCTTTTTGAAAAAAGAAAACGCCGGGGTATGACCCTGCTTGCTGCCAAAGAATACATGAAACTTGACAGTTATTTTAGTTCCATGCTGGTGGAAAACGGAGAAGCTGATGCCGTACTTTCCGGAATTTCGAGAAATTACCCCGATACCATTCGTCCGGCCTTGCATGTCATCGGGCGTAAACCCGATGTGGAAATTGTTAGCGGTATTTATATTGTTATTACCAAAGAAGGCCCGTTGTTCCTGAGTGATTGTACGGTGAATAAAATGCCTACTGCCTCACAATTGGTACAGATTACATTGCAAACGGCCGAAGTAGTCAAAAGGTTCGGTATGGAACCCAATATTGCTTTGTTGTCCTACTCCAACTTTGGTTCGGTAGATGCCGAAGAACCAGTGAAAGTGAGGGAGGCCGTACAATATCTCCACCGTGAACATCCCGAATTGAAGGTGGATGGTGAAATTCAGGCCAATATTGCTTTGGATCAGGAATTGCTCGAGGAAAGTTTCCCGTTTGCCAAAATCATTGGAAAAACAGTGAACACCCTTATCTTCCCTGATTTGTCTTCGGCGAATATCGCCTACAAATTACTAAACAAAACGGCAGGGTTTGAAATTATCGGTCCTATTTTGAACGGTATGAACAAACCGGTGCACGTATTGCAAATGGGTAGCGGTGTCAATGAGATTGTCAATATGATCATGATTGCCGTCATGGATGCACAGCAACAGTAACTGGCCGTTGTTTAAAATACCCGTGTCCTGAAAACCGCTTCTTCTGTTGTAGAGGGGTGCCGGTTTTCGGGACATTTTTTTAACGGTTTTGCCGGATAGAGGAGATATTCCATCTGCATTGTAGCTGGAAATTCCGGGGTGGCCGGATATCGCCGGGCCTGCCCATGGTTTCGGTATTGGCCAGGTTGTTGATGAGCAACGAAAGCCGGATATTTTTCGGTAAACGGACGGCAACCCTGACATCGAGGACAACGCTTCCTTTGTTGTGTGCCTGTCGATAAGCTTTCAGGCCTTTGAATATTTCGATGCCGAGAATGGGTTCTTCAAACACTTTGTCGATGCGTTCCATAAAGCTGTGGTAAATCACGGTACACCCGGTTTCAAAACGTTTATACCGGAACGACAGATCACCTTTGGCCGTATGCCGGTAACGGTATTTGAGGATGTTGTTGCTTACGGTATCGGGCAAACTGAGGTCTTCCGGATTTTTGTATGTGTATCCTGCGTAAGCAGTCAATGTCAGATGGTTTGCTATTTTTCCGGCTCCTCTGATATTCAGTTCTATGCCGCGGATTCTGGCCCGTCCGATGTTCAATGCTTTAAACCCCAGGTCATTGATGGAAGGAATACTTACAGAGTCCGGCTTGTAGATACCGAAAGTGTATTCAATCATGTCGGAATATTCATTCCAAAAAGCAGCAACATCGATAAAACCCTTCCAGCTATTTATTTTAAACCCCTGTTTCAGGCCGATTTCGCTGCTCCAGCTTCTTTCGGGATTTAGATCGGGATTGGGGAAAACCCGGAGGCTGCCCAACGTGGTGGCCGTGTATTTTTCGGCGACCGACGGGTACCGGAATCCTTGTCCGAACGAGGCCCTCAAAAAGGTATAGGGTGCCAACCGGTAATTCATACCTGCCCGGAATACCGGTGCGGAAGCATGATCGGTACGGTCCATCCGGTCATCTTCCCAGCGGAAACCGGCTGTAGTCAAGAGTCGCGGGCTCCATCGCCATCCGGCTTGTAGAAACAAGGCTATCGTACTGTTGGTGTGGTTGCCGTACAGCGCAGCATGTGTGTTGCCGAAAAGTCCCGATAAACCGGCATTGAGTTCAAGGTGTTTTTGAAATTTTCGATGATAACGGTATTCGGCATAATACATTTCCGATGCGCTGTTTTTATCGGGACTGGTATCGAAACGGTTGCTGACTTGAAAAAAACGTGTGCGGAGGCTGTGGTTGTCCTGATGGTTGCCAAAATAACTGATCCACGGATCGGCGTGAAAGCGAAAGCCTTTCATGGGTGATGTGGTTCCCGGAACCTGCAGAAAAGCCCCCGAATCGGCATCTTGCCAAATAAAAAAGTCGGATGTGTTTTGCCACTGCATGTTGGCATTTAAACCGTACGTTAAACCTTTTGTTTTTTTGTTGCGTTGCCGCAGCTTGAAATTAAACCGAAGGTGTTTCTCAAAATTATCCTGCCGGTAGCCTTCGTTGGTGAGGGCATCGGCCCCCAGTACCAGGTCGGTATTTCCCATTTTGCGACTGTGTAAAAACCGGAATCCTGCCAGAAGAGGTAAGCCTTGCCACCACCAGGCCATTTCTTTTCGTTGTGGCCGGTCGTATAATCCGCCGTAAGCGGTCACCTTTGTTTCGGGTCTTAGACCCGGCCAGCCGGTGCGAATGTTGATGACACCATCCAGTGCCGAGGAGCCGTAAAGCACCGAAGCGGCTCCTTTTACAATTTCCACCTGCTGAATATTTTCGATGGGCAAAAAGTTCCATTTTACCTGATCGGCATCGGCGGTCAAAATGGGTAAACCGTCCACCATGACCATCACCCGGCTTCCCGCCCCGTAGCTGTATCCGCCTCCGCCCCGGATACTGGCCTGTCCATCAAGAATTTCCACACCGGGAATTTTGTTGATGGCATTTCCCAGGTTTATGGTGTTGGTGTTTTCTATAAAATCGGGCTTGATGACGGCCATGGACAAAGTGATGCTGGAGAGTTTTTGTCTGAATTTACCGGCGGAAACCACCGCGGTGTTCAGGTTGACCGTTTCTTGTTTAAGTCCGATGTTTAACAGTAAACGCTCCCCGGGAGTAGCCCGGATGTTCTTTATCTGTGTGGCATAACCCACAAAACTAAAACGTATCACGTGGGTTCCCGGCGGCAACTTCAGCCGGTAATTCCCCTGACCATCGCTAATGGTGCCTCCGTGGCCGTCCGCTACAATGTTAACACCGGGGAGTACTTCCCGTGTGTCGGCATCGGTAATTTTCCCGTAAAGAAAAACTGTTTGGGCGGATGTATTTTCAGAAGGGAACACCGCCAGGAAAAGCAGCAAAAACATCATTCCCGAAAATGTCAGGGGAAGGTTTCCGGTGGAAATTGTCTTCATTTGCATGAAAGTGAATTTTTTAACCGGCCAAAAATCAATGTTGCCTATTCACAAGCGCCGTCATTACCCGCGTACCCTGCTGTAAACGGATGAGTAGTGTACCGGCTTTGGACGGCAACCGCTCCACATCTACCGGAATGGTATTTTTTCCCTTGACCACCGGAACTTCCTTTTGGTAAAGTCTTTGTCCCAGCAAATTAAAAATATCCAAACGGGCGGTACCCGGCTGCAGACTCGAAAATGAAAGAAAGAGGTGGTGGCGGAAGGGATTGGGCCAGGCCCTGAATTGATTTTCCGTCTTGTGATGCAACCGTATGCTGCTTGCCCGCAATACATCAATCCATAGCGAAGTGGAGTCAACAGTTTGCCCGAGGCGAATGGCAACGCCGTTGTAACTGGAATAAATGTCAATGTAAATTTTTAAAGGGAAATGTCCTGATGTATCGGGAATGCCGGAAAAATCAACGCAATACCTTTTTCCCGCCATGAAAATATTGTCTTTGGCATTGGATTTCCATTGAATTTCCGGTGGAAGACCGGTGACTTTCATAAGTTGCAAATGGTGCAAGGCAATGGTATAAATGCCCGTATCGTACCGGGTGGGAATCACCATGGTAACCACTTGATGGTAAGGTTGGTTCAGGTAGGCGGTTTTCAGGGTGTCGGGACACACTTTTCCTTTTCCCGTGGTGTCGGCGCAAATGGTGGAATCGGCCGGTGAACATTGTGCCTGTAACAACACAGGAGTTGTCAGAAAACCGGAGAAAAGAAGTAAAAAAGTAAAAAATGTATTTCTCATAAGCCAAAACAATTGGGAAACCTCTTATTTTGAGGGTAAAGATAATGAAAGGATGCCGAAAAGTCAACTTTTGCCTGAAATGCGATTGGGAGCCCTGAAAAGTGACCACGCCGGTCTCATTTTGCGACGAACATATGCAGGTTGTGGAATTCTTACTATTTTAGTGCGCTTAAAATCACAAAAAATCAGAAAAAAATATGAAAACAATACCCCGGCTTTTTGAAGGAAGTGTAGAAAAATATCCCCGAAACGTATTGGTATGGGAAAAGAAAAACGGTGTTTATAAAGGGATTACCTTTACGGAAATCAAAGAACAGGTTTACCGGTTGGCCGCAGGATTGATGGCGCTTGGTGTGAAAAAGGGCGACCGTGTGGCCTTGTTATCCGAAGGCCGGAGCGAATGGCTGGTGTCCGAATTGGCGATTTTGTATCTCGGAGCCATCAACATCCCCCTTTCGGTAAAAATCAACGAACCCAACGAACTCGCTTTCAGGATACGCCATGCCGAATGCCGGTGGGTCATCTGCAGCGAACGTCAGGCTGATAAAGTAAGAAACATCCGGCAGGAGATTCCCAAAGCGGATACTTTTATCATTATCGGAAAGGTCAACTCATTGAACCATAATGAAAAGAGCTACGAAGATGTTTTCCGTAACGGCGAAAAACATTTGCCGGAATACCTGCAAGCCATGAACGAAAGCTGGCAGTCGGTACAGCCCGAAGATCTGGCCAACATCAGTTATACTTCGGGGACGACGGCCGATCCGAAAGGTATTATGCTGACCCATCGCAATTACACGGCCAATGTGGAACAGGCCAACACCCTGATGACGGTGACCGAAGATTTTGTGACGTTACTCATTCTGCCTTGGGACCATTCGTTTGCCCACACGGTGGGGCTTTACACGCTCATCCGCCAGGGTGCCAGTATGGCTGTGGTGGAGTTGGGACGTACCCCCATGGAAACGTTGCGTAACATTCCCAAAAACATTAAGGAGGTCAAGCCCACTTTTTTGTTGAGTGTTCCGGCCTTGTCAAAAAATTTCCGTAAAAATATCGAAGCGGGTATCCGGGCCAAAGGAACCGTTACCGAAAAGTTGTTCCGGCAAGCCATGAAAACGGCCTATACCTACAATGGGATAGGATGGGATAAAGGCAAAGGGTGGCGTAAATTGCTGAAGCCCCTGGTGCAACTTTACGATAAAATTCTTTTCAGTAAAATCAGGGAAGGCTTTGGCGGTCGCTTGCAGTTTTTTGTGGGCGGAGGCGCTTTGCTGGATATCGATCTGCAACGCTTTTTTTACGCCATAGGTATTCCCATTTATCAGGGATATGGTCTTTCGGAAGCTTCGCCGGTTATTTCGTCCAACGGACCGGAAAAACACAAGTTGGGCTCATCGGGTTATTTGGTGGATAACCTCGAACTGAAAATTTGCGATGAAAATGGAAAAGCTTTGCCTTTGGGTGAAAAAGGAGAAATTGTCATTCGCGGCGAAAATGTGATGAAAGGCTATTGGAAAAACCCTGCCGCTACGGCCGAAGCCCTCAAAGAGGGCTGGCTGCATACCGGTGATATGGGGTATATGGACGCGGACGGGTTTTTGTATGTTCTGGGCCGCTTTAAAAGCCTGCTCATCGGCAACGATGGCGAAAAATACAGTCCCGAAGGTATTGAAGAAGCGCTGGTGGAGCAGTCGCGGTTTATCGATCAGTGTATGCTTTACAACAATCAAAATGCTTACACCACCGGATTGATCTTTCCGAATATTCCCGCTTTGAAGGCCGCTTTGAAAGAGCTGAATCTGACCCGTGAAAATGCCGATTACGATAAGATTATGCTGGAACTGATCAAAACCGATATTGACCAGTTTTTGCCGGGAGGACAGTACGAAAATATGTTTCCCTCCCGTTGGCTTCCGGCGGCTGTGGGCATCATGGAAGAACCTTTTTCAGAAGAAAACCGGATGCTGAATTCCACCATGAAGATGGTGCGAAAGCGCGTAGTCGAACATTATAAAGACCTCATTGATTACCTTTATACCCCTGCCGGGAAAAATATCCTTAATGAGCGAAATATGGAAACCATAAAAAAATTAATGGGGACGTTTAATGGATAAGTTTGGGGAGAAACAGGTGTGAGGAACAGGATGACGTCCAATAGTTTTAT
>CAYYRE010000098.1:8015-11593 GCA_964473895.1 uncultured Lentimicrobiaceae bacterium
CAACAAAAATAGCTATCTTTGTATCTGAAGATCAACCAGTATCATATAAGTGGTGAACGAAGCAAAATGATGGGCATGTGTTTCGGGAGTCATAAAAAGGGGTGCTTTCATTTTCTTTATTCCGCTTAGTCTTGTATTAACTAAACCAAAGGAAAGGAGAAAAAGCAATGGCTATTTTTTTAAGTTTTTTGCCTTGGATAGTATTTTGGATCCTCAGCGGACCTTATCACTATCAAATAGCGGCTTTGGCGGCTACATTAGTTGTAATCCTGTTGAATATCAGGAATATAAAACGTAGAAGCATAAAAATTCTTGATATGGGTACCTTGATATTTTTTGTTGTGCTGACAGGTATTTCTTTTTTGTCTAAGAGTACATGGATCGACCATTATTCTGCTCCTGTCAGTAGTGCCGTTATGTTTTTCATCGCAGCATTATCATTGGCTATCCGGAAGCCGTTTACCATTCAGTATGCCTATGAACAAGTCGAACCGGAATACTGGGATTCGCCGCAGTTTTATGCTACAAACCGCACCATTACCATGGTTTGGTGTATTGCTTTTGCCATCAACTCCTTTTTCTCTTATCTTTATGTGGGCCATCCTTATAAGGTGGACTGGGTGATTATCATTCTTGTCATTGTAGCTGCAGTGAAGTTTACCGCCTGGTATCCCGATTTTGTGGAATCGAAGGATCGGCAAAAAGAAGCCCAACCGAAACAAATGGATGAAGAAAATTAACCGGTGTCCCGTTTGGTTATCAGATTGATTCCTCTATTTTAATTTCCTTTACGGGGTGGCACAAAAAGAAAAACAGTCCTGTTTTATGCCGCTTTTTCCCTGTTTTTGGCTTACGGTCTCAGGGGAGAAATACATTTGTGCCGGCCCCATAATTTAGATACGCTATAAATTCACACTCAAACAGAGATTTATCATTTTTTAAGAACCATTTCTTTTCAGAATTTGTAATTTTGGGAGGAAGAAAATCATAGGAGTTCTTAATCAAAAAATAAAGTCATGAAAAAAGTAACCGTAGTAGGTGCAGGCGCCGTAGGAGCCACCTGTGCCGATGTTTTAGCCCAAAAAAATTTCCTTGACGAAGTAGTTATCGTTGACATTAAAGAAGGCTTGGCCGAAGGCAAAGCCCTCGATATCTGGGAAAGTTCCGCTGTCAATCATTTTGATACCCGTGTTATCGGTTCCACCAACGATTATTCCAAAACCGAAGGTTCCGATGTGGTGGTGATCACTTCAGGCATTCCGCGTAAACCCGGCATGTCGCGTGACGATTTGATTTCAACCAATGCCAAAATTGTGAAGTCGGTAACCGATAATGTAATGGCCGCTTCACCGGATGCCATTATCATTGTGGTTTCCAATCCTTTGGATGTGATGACCTATGCTGCCCATATGGCTTCCGGAAAAGATGCCAGCAAGGTATTCGGACAAGCCGGCGTTTTGGATACGGCCCGTTACCGTGCTTTTATTGCTACGGAACTGAACGTTTCGCCCATGGATATTCAGGCGCTTCTGCTGGGTGGCCACGGCGACACCATGGTGCCGTTGCCGCGTTATACCACCGTTTCGGGAATTCCCGTTACCGAACTGATTCCTAAAGAAAAACTGGATGCCATTGTGGAACGTACCAAAAAAGGCGGCGGCGAAATTGTGAACCTGCTCGGTACTTCGGCCTGGTATGCTCCGGGGGCTTCTGCCGCACAAATGGTCGAATCGGTGATCCTGAACCAAAACCATATTTTCCCCTGCTGCGTCCGTTTGGATGGACAATGGGGTGAAAAAGATGTCTATCTTGGTTCGCCGGTCAAACTGGGACGCAACGGTATCGAAGAGATCATCGAAATTGAACTGAACGACGAAGAATTGGCCTTGCTGCATGCTTCTGCACAGCACGTCAAAGATGTTATGAAAGTATACGACGACATGAAACTGTTCTAACCGTTTGACTTTTTCCATTCAAAAAGGCTGTCCGCCACCGGCGGACAGCCTTTTTTGTTGCAGGCCCGAATACCGGCAAAGCAGTGTGTTGCAAAATGCTTTATTTTTATGGCCCAAAAGAAAAAATGCGGGCGGATTGGCGAAATAGTATCTGGTTTTTGTTGTTGGGCTTGATCACGGCCCTGCTCTTTATGGCGAACCTGGGTTTCGGGTCGGTGGTGTTGCCATGGTCCAGCGTATTGAAAGCCCTTTTTCACCTTTCTTCAGCAGACGGATCGGCCTATGTGATTGTCAACGACTACCGTCTTCCGCAGGCGGTTACGGCACTTTCGACAGGTATTTTGTTGAGTATGTCAGGATTGGTATTGCAAACCCTTTTCCGGAATCCGTTGGCCGGTCCTTCCGTGCTGGGCATCAGCTCCGGTGCCAGCCTTGGCGTAGCGCTCGTGTTGCTTTCCGGAAGTATATGGGGAACCCATCTGCTGGCGTTACCGGTCGTGGGAAATATAACGGTGGTGTTGGCCGCCCTGGCAGGAGCTCTGTTGGTACTGGCCATAATTTTGTTCGTCTCGGCCCGTGTGGCCAACGTGATAACCGTCCTTATCATTGGTATTATGCTGGGATATACCGTCTCGGCCGTGGTGAGCGTCCTGCAGTTTTTCAGCGGTTCGGAAGATCTGCATGCCTACGTACTGTGGGGACTGGGCAGTTTCTCGAAAACCTCTTTGTCACAGGCTTTGCTGTTATTGTTTACGGCCATAGGCGGAACATTCTTTTTGTCGTTGTATGTAAAACCCATGAATGCCCTTTTGCTCGGTGAGCAGTACGCCCGGAGCCTCGGCTTTCATCCGTTGCGTATCCAGCGGGTACTGATTTTCATTACGGGTGTGCTGGTGGCGGTCGGAACAGCTTTTACCGGACCCATTGCGTTTATCGGTCTTGCCGTTCCCCATTTGGCACGGGGTCTTTTTAAAACTTCGCAACAAGGTATCCTGCTGCCGGCCACCCTGCTGACCGGTGCTGTCCTTGCGCTGTTTTGCAACCTGGTGGCCAAGTTGCCCGGATACGATATTTCATTGCCCATCAATGCGGTGACCTCGCTGGTGGGAGCCCCGGTAATCATTTGGGTCATTATGAAAAGCCGGCATATTAAAAATGTATAACATGTCTGTGGAACTGAAAATAGAACATCTCACCACCGGATATCCTTCCGGCCAGCATGCGGGAACGGTTTTACAAAAAAATATCTGTGCCGTCCTGAAACCGGGCCGGCTGGTTTGTGTGCTGGGACCCAATGGTGCCGGAAAATCCACTTTGCTACGTACTTTGGCCGGCTTTCAGAAGCCGTTGTCCGGAAATGTTTTTTTCGATGAAAGCCCCCTGGACAAAATCCCTTTGAAAGCCTTGTCACGGCTGGTTTCGGTGGTGCTTACCGATCGTTTTTCCGATCTCTACCTCACGGCATTTGATGTGGTGCGTATGGGACGGTTTCCCTATGTTTCTTTTTGGGGAAAAATGCAAAAAAAGGATGTGGAATACATTGAACATACCATGAATAAATTGGGTTTGGCCGGTATGGCCGAAAAACTTTTTTATACTTTGAGCGATGGGGAACGTCAAAAG
>CAYYRE010000099.1:0-11511 GCA_964473895.1 uncultured Lentimicrobiaceae bacterium
ATTTTTTTCATTCGTCTGTGTGTAATTTCGAATGAAAAAATTTCATGTACATTTGAAAGCCCCTAAATGTTGTCGCTACATGCAAACCGTTAATAAAACCGGGTGGATTGTCGGGATTTTTTCCGTTGCCATGGGCCTCCTCGAAGCAGTGGTAGTGATTTACCTCCGGCAAATTTATTATCCGCACGGTTTCTCCTTTCCACTCACCCTGCTCAACACCAAAATCTATTTTATCGAACTCCTGCGCGAACTGGCCACCCTGGTCATGCTCGTATCCGTCAGCCTGTTGGCCGGAAAATCACGCAACCAAAAGTTTGCCTGGTTTTTGTTTGCTTTTGCCCTTTGGGACCTGACATATTATGCTGCTTTAAAACTTTTTTTGGACTGGCCCGTTTCCTGGCTTACCTGGGATGTGCTCTTTCTGATCCCGGTGACCTGGGTCGGTCCGGTGCTGGCACCCGTTATTTGTTCGCTTACCATGTTGCTGCTTGCTTTCATGATTTTGCGAAAACCGCATTTCCGGTTTACCAAAGCCTCCTATTGGCTGATGCTTTTGGGAGCCGCCCTTGTTTTTTTCAGCTTTGTTCAGGATTACGGCACCCTCCTTTTGCATCAAACCCTTTTGTTACACAAAGGTGTGACAACCCGGCAAAGCGTTATCTCGGCCTTACGTTCATTTGTTCCTTCCGGTTTCAACTGGCCGGTTTTCATAACCGGCGAATTATTTGTAACGGTCACCGTGGTGTACTTGTTTTTAAAAAACCGGGGAAATCCGCCATATTCCAATGCGGATAAAAAACCCGCACTGACGCCGGACTAAATCTTCCAAATACAAACAGCCGGCGGCGGAACAATCGTAATAAAAAAATAACAACCCTTCCGGCTTTTGTTGTTTTTTATCAGCTATGTGTTCATCAATCAATATTTTAAGTATATTTGCCTCCATTATCTAACCCCCTAAAACACAAAACTATGAAAATGAAAATGTTTTTTGCCAGCCTCCTTTTGTCCGGACTTTTGTTCAGCACGGGATGCGAAAAAATCAAGTCCCTTTTGGATGTTAAATTTGATGCCAATTACACGGTTGACATGAACATGACCGTACCTGCAGCCGGTTCCATTGCCGGAGTACAAAGTGCTTTCGAAGGTTCGGCCACCATCGATCCCACTTCAAATGCCGACGTTTCCAAATATCTGAACCTGATCAAATCATGGCACGTTACCGGCTTAACCGGCACATTCAAAAATGTGACCAAAGAAGCGGTTTTGCAAAGCGGCACCATTACTTTTTCGTCTGATGCCGGCACGGCAAAATGGACTTTTCAAAATGTTCCCATCAAAAACGGAGGGACATTTACTATGGATAATACCAACGGGCAATGGGGCGAACTGGACAAAATCCTGAGCGCCAAAAAGAAATTTACAGTCACCGTAAAAGGTAATACCGATATCGATGGCTTTTCATTTACCCTGTCGGTGGAAGTAAAATCAACCATAACCGCCAACCCGCTGGGATCAAAATAAATCCCACAGCAAAAAAATAAAAAAGGCTACCCTGTTGACAGGGCAGCCTTTTTTTATGCCAAGTATCAAGGGTTTGAACGCAGGTTCACATGCCCCGGAATGGACAAGTGGGCCTGAACAATTTTCCACGTTCCATCCCTTTTTTCAAGGACACCGGTAAAACGGAGCCCTTCAAAACTGCGGGCTTTTCCATTGTACACAAAGTTGTAATTCAGGATTTCGGCAAACCAGGCCGTTTTTCCATCAGGACCTACTTTAATGTATTGCTGCTGTGGCGAAATGTAGGTATCGCTGATGGCTTTAAACTGACTTTGAATGGCTTTTTTAATGTTGTGCCATCCCATCAGTTTTTCCTCCGAATTGGTCCCGAACAAAATAATGTCGCTGTCAGGGGCCCAAATCTGCTCAATCATGGGAAAGTCCTGGTTTTCATTGGCAATCACATACTTCTCCAAAACATTGGCCACCTCCTTTTTGCTTTTTTGAAGATCCGGTGCTTTGTGCGAACGGGAGGGCTGACATGCGGTAAAAACCAACAAAACAGCCACAAGTGTTAAGAAAATGTTTTTCATATGCCTTGTTTTTAATGAATTTTTGTTGTCAATATACAAAACTTTTTTGAAAAAGAATAAAAACAAACCGGTATTCTTTCATGGAATAGCCGTTACTCTTTTGTTTATCAGCTTTATAGCACATCTATCCCCGCTTATTTAAATTAAATCAAAGATTCTTTTTCATTTTCCAGCTTTTCTTCGTAAAATTGCACACAAGATAAATAACGAATACCCTTGGTTAATATGATAAGGAAAACACGTGCAGGTCAGTTAGTTACCCTTTTTATATTTCTTTCTTTTTTCTTCGTTGGTCCGCTGCATGCCCGGGCATCGCAACAAGTGCAGACACAAGCTGCCGAAGCCACCCACAAGGCCGAAGCAGAAGAAGAATTGCACATCGGTGACATGATCATGGAACACATTGTGGATGCCTACGAATGGCATCTTTTCAGCTATAAAGGGCACGATTATGTCATCCCCTTACCGGTCATTCTTTATGACAACGGGCATTGGATGGTATTTTCCTCCTCACATTTAAACCACGGACACAGCGCTTACAAAGGGTATTTCATTGCAAAAGATGGAGCCAATATCGGAAAACTGGTACGTAAAGAGGCTTCCGGAAAAGAGGTGCTTCCGCAATGGGATCTGTCCATCACCAAAACGGTCTTGGCCATTTTTATCAATGCTTTGATTGTGATGCTTATCTTTTTGTCTGTAGCCAAGTCGTACAAAAAGAGAAAAGGGCAAGCTCCGAAAGGGCTGCAATCGCTCATGGAACCGTTGGTACTATTCATTCGTGACGATGTGGCCAAAGCCTCTATCGGTGAAGAACGCTTCGAAAGGTATTTGCCCTATTTGATGACTTTGTTTTTCTTTATTTTATTCAGTAACCTGTTTGGAATTTTTCCTTTCTTCCCGGGGGGTGCCAACGTAACCGGAAATATTGCCGTCACCGGTGTTATGGCCTTTTTTACGTTTGTGATTACCACGGTGAGCGGAAACAAGCATTACTGGGTTGATATTTTTAACACGCCCGGCGTGCCGTGGTGGTTGAAATTACCGGTACCACTCATGCCTTTTGTTGAAGTCCTTGGCATTTTTACCAAACCTTTTGTGCTGGCCGTTCGTCTTTTTGCCAACATGGTATCCGGACATATTGTGCTGGCCGGGTTTATCAGTCTGATTTTTATTTTCGGAAAAATAGCCGTAGGCCTTGGTTACGGGGTTTCGGTTTTTTCCATCGCTTTTGCCATTTTCCTGGATTTGCTCGAAGTTTTGGTGGCATTTATCCAGGCATATGTATTTGTGTTGCTTTCGGCACTTTATTTCGGTATGGCCACCGAAACGCCGGAACATTAAAATTGAAACTATTTTTTCATCAACTAATTTTATAAATTATGCATTTATTAACTGTTTTAATGGAAGCTGTAGCCAGTCTGGTCCCTTATGCTAAAATGGGTGCCGGTCTCGGTGCAGGTATTGCTGCCGTCGGTGCAGGTATTGGTATTGGCCAAATCGGACGTGGTGCCGTGGAAGCCATTGCACGCCAGCCCGAAGCGGTGGGCGACATCCGCTCCAACATGATTGTGTCTGCAGCACTGATCGAAGGGGTTGCCTTCGGTGCTATTGTGGTTTGTTTGCTGATTCTGTTTGTTTAATCGGCAACAACAACTAACTTTTAAAGTATCCCGGCGGTAGGCCGGGATACTTCAAATCAAAAATTATTTTTTAAAACGATATACCATGCAATTAATTAATCCCGGAATAGGTCTTGTTTTTTGGATGACCGTGGCTTTTTTGATCGTTCTGTTTATTCTCGGAAAATTTGCCTGGCCGGCCATCCTGAAAGGGCTCAAAGAGCGTGAGCAAAGCATCCAGGAAGCCCTCGATGCCGCCAAAGAAGCACAGGAACAGATGAAACGCCTGAAACTCGACAACGACAAAATGCTCAAAGAAGCCATGGAAGAACGCGATGCCATTTTGGCGGAAGCCCGTAAAATGAAAGACAAAATCATTAACGAAGCCAAAGAAAAAGCGTCCGGCGAAGCCGCTTCCATTGTCGAAAGCGCCAAAGAAAAAATCAACCAGGAAAAAGTGGCTGCTTTACGCGATATTAAATCCACCGTGGCCGAGTATTCCATCGAAATTGCAGAAAAAATCCTTAGGGAAGAACTGAAAGACAAAGCCAAGCAGAAAAAATATATTGAAAAACTGCTTGACGAAACCCGATTAAACTAACCTGCCGTTACTATGAGAGTCAATTTACTGGCAAAAAGATATGCACAGGCCCTTTTCGGCCTTGCTTTGGAAACAAAGCAAGAAGAAAAGATAGCGGCCGACATGCGCCTCATCGGACAAGTCCTTGACGAAAACCGCCAACTGCGTCGTGTTATGGCCAATCCGGTTTTGCACGATGACAAAAAGGTGAAAATTTTAAATGAACTTTTCCGTAAGGAAGTATCCGAACTCACCCTGCGTTTTTTCAGCCTGCTGATTCGTAAACGCAGGGAAATTTACCTCGAAAGCATCTGTCATGCCTTCGAAGATACCTACCTCGACTTTAAAAAGATAGTGAAAGCCCGGCTGGTTACTGCCACCGGAGCCGATGAAACCATCAGAAAAAAAGTCATTGAAAAATTAAAAGCCATTACGGAAAAAACCATTGAGCTGACCGAAGTATCCGATGGAGAAATCATTGGCGGGTTTATTGCTACACTCGAAGATTATCAGTACGATGCCAGCGTAGCTACCCAGCTTAGAAAACTGCGAACAAAATATGCGGAAAATTTAAAATAAAACGAATCATTCATCACAAAAGATAAAACGAAAATTATGGCAGACATCAAACCGGCTGAAGTATCAGCCATACTGCGACAGGAACTGGCAGGCTTTGAATCGGAAGCCACACTCGAAGAAATAGGAACCGTACTTATGATCGGTGACGGAATCGCCCGTGTTTACGGCCTTTCCAATGCCGAACAGGGCGAACTCGTGGAATTTGAAAAAAACGGCCTGCTCGGATTGGTACAAAACCTTGAAGAAGACAACGTGGGCGTGGTGTTGCTTGGCGATGCCGAAGACATCAACGAAGGCGACAAAGTAAAACGTACCGGCCGTATTGCCTCCATACGCGTGGGCGAGGGACTGCTCGGCCGCGTCATCAATACCATTGGCGAACCCATCGATGGCAAAGGCCCCATCGAAGGCGAACTTTACGAAATGCCGCTGGAGCGGAAAGCACCCGGTGTGGTGTTCCGTCAACCGGTAAACGAACCGTTGCAAACCGGTATCAAAGCCATCGACGCCATGATCCCCATTGGCCGCGGCCAACGTGAGTTAATCATCGGCGACCGTCAAACCGGAAAAACCGCCATTGCCATCGATACCATCATCAACCAAAAAGAATTTTACGAAAAAGGCGAACCGGTGTTTTGTATTTACGTGGCATCGGGACAAAAAGGATCCACGGTAGCCCAGATTCAAAAAACCCTTGAAGAACATGGCGCCATGGCCTATACCGTCATTGTTTCGGCTACCGCTTCCGACCCGGCGGCCATGCAGTTTTACGCTCCTTTTGCCGGGGCTGCTATTGGTGAGTTCTTCCGCGATACCGGCCGTCCGGCTCTGATTGTTTACGACGACTTGTCGAAACAAGCTGTGGCCTACCGCGAAGTTTCGCTGCTGTTGCGCCGTCCCCCGGGACGTGAAGCGTATCCCGGCGATGTATTTTATCTGCACTCCCGCTTGTTGGAACGGGCTGCCAAAATCATCGATTCGGATGAAATTGCAAAGAAAATGAACAACATCCCCGAAAGCATCAAACACATGGTGAAAGGAGGTGGCTCGCTGACGGCTTTGCCCATCATCGAAACCCAGGCAGGGGACGTTTCGGCTTATATCCCGACAAACGTGATTTCCATTACCGACGGTCAGATATTCCTCGAAACCACACTTTTCAACTCGGGCATCCGTCCGGCCATTAACGTGGGTATCTCTGTTTCGCGTGTGGGAGGATCGGCGCAGATCAAATCCATGAAAAAAGTGGCCGGAACCCTGAAACTTGACCAGGCACAGTTTCGCGAACTGGAAGCGTTTTCCAAATTCGGCTCCGACCTCGATGCCGCCACCCTGAACGTACTGGAGAAAGGCCGCCGCAACGTGGAAATCCTGAAACAACACCAGTATTCGCCCATGAAAGTGGAAGACCAAATCGCCATTCTCTTCTGCGGAACCAACAACCTGCTGCGCGACGTACCGGTGGAAAAAGTTCACGATTTTGAAGAGAACTATCTGGCCATTATGCGAGAAAAACACGCCGATGTACTGGCCGAGCTGAAAGAAGGAAAACTGACCGATAAGGCCATCGAAACCATGAAAAAAACAGCAGCCGACATAGCAGGACGTTATAAAAAGTAAAACAAAACCCGGATAAGCACTATGGCGAATCTAAAAGAAATACGCACCCGGATCACTTCCGTGCAATCGACCATGCAGATTACCAGCGCCATGAAAATGGTGGCGGCGGCCAAGTTGCGTAAAGCACAAAATGCTGTTACCGTCATGCGTCCGTATGCCGCCAAACTGCAGGAGATTATGCAGGACCTCAGTTCCAGCCTCGAAAATTCCGGCGAGAATGTCTTGACCACCGACCGGGCTCCCGAAAAAGTCCTGATTGTGGTCATTACCTCTAACCGCGGTCTTTGCGGCGCGTTTAACATCAACGTGGTAAAAGAAGGGGTGAAACTGACCGAAACCCAATTTGCAACACAAGCCCAAAAAGGCCATGTCAGTTTCTTTTGCATTGGAAAGAAAGGTGCTGAAGCATTGCGCCACAGGGGATTTGCCATTACCGAAACCGAAGCAGCCATTTTCGACCGGCTTTCTTTTGACAATGTGGTGCCCATTGCCGAAAAACTGATGCAGCAATTTGTTGACGGAACTTACGACCGGATCGTTTTGGTGTACAACCGCTTTAAAAATGCTGCCGTTCAAATCCTGCAATCCGAACAGTTTCTGCCGGTGGCGGAACAACCTTCGGTGGATGCGGTCGAAAAGCAGCACAAGCATGTGGATTATATCTTTGAACCCGGGAAGGAAGCCATCATCTCCGAGCTGATCCCCAAAACGCTGAAAGTTCAGTTCTACAAAGCACTGTTGGACAGCTTTGCCGCCGAACACGGTGCCCGGATGACTGCCATGCACCAGGCAACCGATAACGCTACGGCTTTGCTGAAAGATTTGAAGCTTACTTACAACAAAGCCCGTCAGGCATCCATTACCAACGAAATTCTGGAAATTGCCGGCGCTGCCGAAGCGTTGAAAGGCTAACCAAACTTTTGGCAAAAAAAATAGTTCAAGCCTTTTTGCTTGAACTATTTTTTTTGCCAGGTACTTTACCCCACTACCACGTTTACTATGCGTTTGGGAACAACAATGACCTTTCTCACCGTCTTCCCTTCCAACCATCGCTGAGATTGTTCGGCATTTAAAACCGCTTTTTCCACTTCTTCCTTTGGCAAGTCAACCGGCAATTCCAGCTTGAAACGCATCTTTCCGTTAAACGATACGGGATAAGCAAAGGTGTTCTCTTTGAGGTATTTTTCGTCATGTACCGGGAAATCCACCCGGCTGATGCTGCCGTTGTGACCCAACTGCCGCCAAATTTCTTCGGCCACGTGCGGCGCATAAGGCTCCAGCAAAACGGCCAACGGCTCCAGGATCTCACGCTTGTGGCATTTCAAATCCGACAACTCATTGACACAAATCATAAAAGCACTCACCCCCGTATTAAAAGAGAAACGTTCGATATCGCCACGTACCTTTTTAATGGTTTTGTGCAGCACCTTTCGTTCGGCATCGGTTGCTTCGGTATCGCTCACCAACAACCGGTTTTCCTCATCAAAATAGAGCCGCCATAATTTCTTCAGAAAGCGGTAAACACCTTCAATGCCCTTGGTATCCCAGGGTTTATCCTGTTCGATGGGCCCGAGAAACATTTCATATAACCGCAAGGTATCGGCACCATAGCGCTCAATGAGGTCATCGGGATTTTGGACATTGTGTTTTGATTTGGACATTTTTTCCACCTCATAGCCACAAATGTACCGGCCATCTTCCAAAATAAATTCCGCATCGGCATATTCGGGACGCCATTTCCTAAAAGCCTCAATGTCCAGCACATCATTATCCACCAAGTTAATATCCACATGCAAGGGAGTAGAGAATTTTTCCCTGTCGGGGATATTTTTGGAAACAAACAACGGCTTGAGGTTGCGCACCTCCCCTTTGTTAAAGATGACCCCTTTTTGCGTTTCTTCCAGAGCTTGTGTGATTTCCGCAATGGTCAGGTCCATGTTTTCAATGATATCGGCAGCCGGTATCAAAATCAGCCTTTTGTCCGTATTTTTGATGTAATCTTCGTAATATGGTTTCAGTTTTTCCAGGTTTTCGCGCCTTTTGATTTCAATGATCAGCTCCTTATCGGGATGATAAAAATCGAATTTCCGGCGGCCGTCTTTGTACTCATGAATGACGTTTTGTGCGTCCGGTAAATGTTTCATCTTTTCCCACAGCAGGTACTCGGCATACTTCTCCATATTTACCCGGTACACAAAACTGGAGCGGCCCTGTATTTTTCCCTGATTGATCAATTTCCGGAAAGGTTCATCCTCACAGGCCAAGCCCAAATCGTATAAAAATTTATTCCAAAAACGGGAATACATCAGATGGCCGGTAGCATGTTCATCCCCCCCTATGTACAAATCCACATTCCGCCAGTAGGCATTGGCCTCTTTCGAGAAATATTCTTTGTCGTTGTGCGGGTCCATATAACGCAGGTAGTAGCCGCTGGAACCGGCAAATCCGGGCATGGTATTGGTTTCGAGCGGATAGCCTTCTTTTGTTTTCCAGTTTTTGGCGCGCGCCAATGGGGGTTCGCCCGTTTCGGTAGGCAGGTATTTGTCCACTTCGGGCAACTCCAGGGGAAGCTCCTCTTCGGGCAACGGGTAAGGAATGCCGTTTTTATAATAAATCGGAAACGGTTCACCCCAGTAACGCTGGCGACTGAATATGGCATCACGCAGACGGAAATTGACCGTCCCTTTGCCAATGCCCATTTCCTCAATTTTATCGATGGCCGCACGGATGGCTTCTTTCACCGTCAGGCCGTTTAAAAAACCGGAATGGATCAGCACCCCCTCTTTGGCATCATAGGATGTTTCCCATTGCGAAGGATCGGTCGGCGTTTCGCCTTCGGCGGCAACCACCTGAACAATAGGCAACCCGAAATGACGGGCAAAGGAAAAGTCGCGGCTGTCGTGGGCCGGAACGGCCATAATAGCTCCCGTGCCATAACCCGACAACACATAATCGGCAACCCATACGGGAATTTCTTTTCCGGTGAGCGGGTTTACGGCATAGGCTCCGGTAAATTTACCGGTCACTTTCTTCACCTCGGTCATGCGTTCGCGTTCCGAGCGGTTTTTGGCCCACTGCACATAGGCCTCCACTTCCTCTTTTTGGTCAGCCGTCGTGATTTTTTCCACCAGCTCGTGTTCCGGAGCCAAAACCATAAAGGTAGCACCAAACAAGGTGTCGGGCCGGGTGGTAAAAACTTCAATACCACCGTAATTTGCCGCCTCACGGGCCAGTTGGAAAGTCAGCGAAGCGCCTTCGCTGCGGCCGATCCAGTTGCGCTGCATCTCTTTTAAAGAATCGGGCCAATCCACCTTTTCCAAGCCATCCAACAACCGCTGCGCATACGCCGTAATACGCAGCAACCACTGTTTCATTAGCTTACGCTCTACCGGATGGCCGCCCCTTTCGGAAAGCCCGTCTTTTACTTCATCGTTGGCCAGCACGGTACCAAGCGCCGGACACCAGTTGACCATGGTTTCGGAAAGATACGCCAGACGGTAGTGCATAAGGATTTCCTGCTGCTTTTTCTCATCCCAACCATTCCATTCCTCTGCCGTAAAAACATCCGTTTCATCACAAGCAGCTTCCACCGAACCATTTCCGGAAGTCTCAAATATTTTAATCAATGCATCAATGGGTTCGGCTTGGTCGGTTTTTTTATTGTACCACGATTTAAAAAGCTGAATAAAGGTCCACTGTGTCCATTTGTAGTATTTCGGATCCGATGTACGCACTTCGCGATCCCAATCGAACGAAAACCCGATTTTGTCCAATTGTTCGCGGTATCGCCGGATATTTTTCTCGGTGGTAATGCCCGGATGGGTACCGGTTTGAATGGCATACTGTTCGGCCGGCAGTCCGTAGGCATCGTACCCCATGGGATGCAGCACGTTATAACCTTGGTGCCGTTTGTACCGGGCGTAAATGTCGGAAGCAATGTATCCCAGCGGATGACCCACATGCAATCCTGCTCCGGAGGGATAAGGAAACATATCAAGCACATAATATTTGGGCTGTTTCGACTGGTTTTCGGCCCTAAATGTTTTATGCTCCTGCCAGTACTGCTGCCACTTCTTTTCTATTTCCTCATGATTGTATGCCATTTTTCCTTCTCTTTATAGTATTATTCTTTTGATAATCAACCGAAAACAATGTTTTTAATTTTCTGTTTCCCAGCCTGCGAAATTAACAAAAGAAAGTGAAATTCATTCTTTATAAGCACATTAAAATAAAGATGAGGTTTTATGCGGAAGTATCCTGATACTTTTTAATGTCAGGATGTACGAAAGCATTATTTTTTTCCGGCTTCCGATTTGATGTCGTCCAGCCATTTCCCCATGGAAACGGGACTATAACGCGCCATCATCCCGAAAAGTGTTTCCACATTATCGGAAACCAACAGATTCTGCCGATGTTCGGCACGTACAAAGCCCTCATTGACCGCATGATCGAAAAACGCCAGCATTTTATCAAAATAACCGTCGGTATTCAGTATCCCCACCGGCTTGTCCATTATCCGTAGTTGATTGTATATCAATACTTCCGTCAGTTCATCAAAAGTTCCGAAACCGCCGGGCAGGGCAATAAACCCATCGGACATCTCCACCATTTTGACTTTGCGTTCGGCCATGCTCTCCACTTCAATCAACTGCGAAATCCCGTGGTGTGCCACTTCTTTGTCGATGAGCAGTCCGGGCATAATCCCGATGACTTCTTTCCCGTTTTCCAACAGGGTATCGGCCAGGATTTTCATCAGACCCACACTGGCCCCGCCGTAAACGAGCCGGAGGTTATGTTTTACAAAATAATCGGCAACGGCTTTGGCCGCCTCAAGGTATGCCGGACGATGTCCCATACTGGAACCGCAAAAAACACAAACGGTTGTCATAAGCTGAAAATTTTTGGGGCAAAGGTAGCAAAAGATGATGCAATTCCTTTGCAGGATGGGATCGGTCTGAAATAAAGCCGGAAAGTGCATGTCCTTTTCAGGATGTTTAGCGGCAGGGCTCCACAG
>CAYYRE010000100.1:0-11223 GCA_964473895.1 uncultured Lentimicrobiaceae bacterium
ATTTAGCCCGTTCCGTTACGGGAGGTTGTTGTCAATGCGTCGAATGCTTATCTTTGGACACAAAATATCCGACTATGCTTATCCACGAAGATATCAAAATGGCCGATGTGGTACTTCACGATCCCACCCTGTTGCCCATCATCAACCGGTTTGGCATTCATCTCGGTTTTGGGGACGAAACCCTTGGCCGGCTTTGTACCCGCCACGGGATTAATACCGGCTTTTTTGTTATGATCCTCAATGCTTTTCACGATCCCCAATATTTTCCCCAAAAGCAGTTGCAAAATTTTCCGGCATTTTTGCTGATTGATTATCTCCGCAAAGCACACGATTATTTTTTGGCGGATAAAGTTCCTGAGATCGCCACACTCATTGAGAAAATGGCACGGGAATATCCGTTGGACGATGCAACGGCAAAACTGATTACGGGTTTTTTTTCGGATTATTCCGGCGAGTTGCGGAAACATATTCTGAAAGAAGAAGAAAAGGTATATCCCTATGTTTTGCAACTTGAAAAAGCCATTGAGGAAAAATATTTTGATGAAGCGCTTTACCGCCAGGTGCGGCATTATCCCATAGCCGAATATGCTGCCGAGCACGAAAATGTAGAGGAAAAACTGTTGGATTTAAAAAATATCCTGATCAAGTATCTCCCGGAGCCCGAAAACGACAAACCCGGCTATCTTGTATTGCGCGAACTGTTTGCCCTGGAAAAAGAACTCAATGAACATGCCCGCATCGAAGACCTGATTTTGGTTCCGAAGGTAAAAGCCATGGAAGAGCAACTCATGAAAATGAAACCATAAAACGGCGGGAATGAAACGAGTGACCATTGTTCATAAGCAATTTTTAATTCGGGAAGGACTGGAGTCGGTACTGAAAGAATTGCCGTTTTTTCCGGAAGTGAAATCGTATGCAGGTGATGAGCCGCAGTTGTCCCGCCGGATTTTAAAAAACAAACCCGACTTGCTGATCATTCATCCCCCATCCCTTTCGGCCGAAAACGCCGCATTGCCCCGGAAAGTCCGTACGGCAGGAAAAGTCAGATTGTTGGCACTCATTGAAGAACATCCCGTTCATCAGGTCTTTCCGGAGTTTGATGAGCTATTGTCGATGGACGACAGCAAGTTTTTGATGGAAGAAAAGATCAGACGGCTGGCCGGCGTCCGTGAGAGTGGGGATGCCGGACACCGCAAGCTGAGCCAACGGGAAATTACCATTTTGAAATATATTGTCAAAGGGTTTACCCATCAGCAGATTGCCGATAAGTTGTTTTTGAGCATTCACACCGTAAATACCCACCGGAAGAATATCAACAGGAAACTCGGGATTAAAACGGTGTCGGGTCTCAGTGTGTATGCCATCATGAACCATTTGATTGAAATGGATGAGCTGGCCCAAAAAGAAAAAGAATAATCTTATCCTGAAATTTTTTCGGACAGCAACCGGTTGATGATCCGGGAAACTTCGTCTGCTTTTTCCCAAGTGAGGAAGTGGCTTCCGCCCGAAAGGATAAAATCGGTGGTGCTTTTACGCAAAGGCAGTATCCTGTCAGCCGTACCGTTGATTTTATAGAGATTTGCGGGGCGCTTGTGGTTTTGCCACCGGACTATTTGTCCGATGGCCCAGCGGGTAAAAAACGGGTCGGCAGCCGAAATAATTTCGTCAAACAGTTTACGTTGTTCCGGTTTTTTTAATCCGAACAAAAAGTATTTGAAGCGGCCCGGCCGGCTGATAAGCCATTTGGGCAGAAGGTGGTCTAAGCGGAGGTGTCCGGCTATACGGTAGAGCAACGGGAGGTCTTGTCGGGTCGCAGCGCTTGAAATTAAAATGGTTACAGCCGGCCGGATAAACCGGTTGATTTCTACGGCCACAAATCCCCCGAACGATAAACCGATGAGTACATCCCCCTCTTTGATACCGTAATGTGTTGCAAGCCGGCGGCTATAGGAGGGAAGAGGCTCGTTCTTTCCGGGCGGCAACCACGAAACATAGACTTTTTGTCCGGGGTTCCGGACGTTCAAGTGGACAAATGCCCGTTCATCGGCTCCCAGGCCGGTAAAGAAAAAGAGACGGGGTGCCTGCTTACTTTTCATCTGTTACAAAATGAAAAAAGCTGAAATTTACTTTTCCGTATTTGCGGTGGCTATGAAAAAAATCTTGTCCGGCAAAATTCACCGTTTTCGGATGTTCTATCACCAGCCAGCCGTTGTTGTTTAAAAGTCGGTTTGAGAAAACCAGCCGTCTGATTTCTACGATGTTTTCCATATCGTAGGGCGGGTCAGCAAAAATGAGATCATACTTTTGATGACTTTGCCGTAGGAACCGGAAAGTGTCGGCCTGTCTCACCCGTAAAGTGTCCATTTGAAAGTCGCCTGCCGCTTTTTGTATCCACCGGACACAATCACGGTTGCGGTCCACTGCCGTCACCGTTTGACAACCGCGGGAAATGAGTTCGAAGGAAATGGCACCGGTTCCTGAAAACAGGTCCAGCGCTTGTGTTTCTTTAAAATCGATAAGATTGCCCAAAATATTGAACAAACTTTCGCGGGCCATGTCGGTGGTGGGACGTACCGGCAGGTTGCGTGGCGGTTGTATCCTCCGGCTGCGGTATTTTCCGGCTATAATTCGCATTGCAACACGTTAAACAATGTATAATAACGGTGTTTTCTGATGTCGTCCAGCAGGTAGGAATAATGAAAATTTTTGTTCGTACCGATAAAATCCACCTGCCGGATGTATTGATAAATCAACCGGTAAGTCTCATGGTCTTTGTCAATGTCTCCCATAAGGGTTAGTTGCACCTCTTCGGGGTTGAGCGACAGTTGTTCCATAGCGGCCAACAGGAAATAGGCAAAGTCTTCTTTGGTATGGTATAAAAAGTTGTTGGCGTAAAAGAGCCGGTTTTCTTTAAAATAAACAAGGTCGAAACTCTCATTATGCACATCCATAAACAGTTGCTTATCGTTCAGCCTGTTTTTGAAATTCACCGTAAGACTTTCGATAAGGGCTGTGGTATAATGCACGATGTGCGCATTGGGCCAAAATTCTTTCACTTTTTCGGCCAATGGATTGGGGATGTAATAGACGTTGACGGATCCTGTGTTCTTCAGCTCATCGTAAACAATGCGATGGTCTTCCTGAAAAGGATGGTTAAAGCCAAGATAAAGGTTTTTTTGTTCTTTGTGAAAAAGGGGTAACGGTATCAGTGTGTTAAAACTGTTTTGTACCAGACAATAAAAATCCATAAAAGGAAAAGCGAACCAGGGATGGCTGTTCAGGATCAAGTCGAAGAGCATAGGCAGTTCGCCCGGATTTTTCTTTTCCTCGAAAAGGTATTGTTGCAATCCGATGAATTTGTTTTTGTCGGGGTTGAATAATGACAAAACAAGGCCATGCAGGTTTACCTGCATGGCCATAATGGTTGAGCGTGTATGTGACGCTTTAAATGATTTATCGAGATAGCTGATATGTGGCTTTAAATTCAGTGCCATAACCGCCGGGATTATTCCCAGTTGCCGTCGGTTGTTGGCTCTGTCATAGAACCGACTTTCAGTCCGGGATACTTTTTGATTTCTTTCCGGCTGGCTGTCAGGTTGACGATCAACTGTTCGTTCATTCCTTTCAGGTAAGTAGTGTAGGGTGCTTTGACTTCAAAAACATTCACCTTGATACCGCCTTTTTTAATGACACCTGCTTTCAACTGGAATTTTTTCCCGCCGGAGAAAGGAATGATGTCGATATGGTGATAATCCACATTAGGCTGATGTTTGAAAAGGGAATCGGCCACTTTCACATAACCTACCGTGTCGTTAATGGTCAGGGTATATGTGGTGTCGTTGGGATCGGGAATCATTTTTACTACCGGAATCTGGGCGCTGTCCATGAAATGGATCAGGGTATCAAACGATCCGGTGTAACGGTTGTTGAGTTGTTTGTAAATAAATTCAGCAGAACGAATGTCTTTCAGGTACTGGATGACTACTTTTTCTCGCGCCCTTTTCTCTTTGTTGAAGTTTACCGGCTCCATGATGCTCTGGTAAGTTAAGTAGCCCAAGACCACTGCAATGGCTAATAAGATGATTTGGATGATTGTTTTTTTCATGTCATAAAATATTTACGGACAAATTTATAACTTTTTAAGTTTCCTTTTTCAAAAATTTGTGCAAAGGAAATCATTTTTTTATTCAGACGCAATATGAATCAATAAATTATTGTAATTCAGAAAAATCGGGAATCTCTGCCAAAAAATGGTAACGCTGTGCCGGATAATCCATTTGACAGCAATAGTGTGAAATTCCGTTGCTCACGATAAGGTAATCGGCATGCAGAAGCAGGTTATAGGCCGCCACCTGATCGAAAACAGACTGTGTGAGTTTTACTGTCGGGGCTTTAAATTCCAACAACAACAGCGGTTTCCCCGAAGGGTTGAAAATGACTGCATCAAACCGACGGGGCATACCGTTAACCATGAGGGATTTTTCCACGGCTACCAGCGAGGCGGGATAATGTTTTGTTTCACAAAGAAAATGCAGGAAATGCTGCCTGACCCACTCTTCGGGCGTAAGCCGGACATACTTCCTGCGAAAGCGATCGTAAATTTCCTTCCCCTTCGCCTTGGTTTGCTTTACCTTTATTTCGTATGACGGAAGATTCAATTGCATGGATGACGGTTTTATTGCCGGGGTAAAAGTAACGAATTATGACCGAATCCGGGAATGGGCTTTAGACAGAGTAATAAAAAGCCTTTGTTTAACAAAAAAGTAGTGTTCTGTTTGGTTTTATTATTATATTTGTTTTTCAAATAATGATTTTCTTTACCTGCCCCTTATTATGGGTTTGGCCCAAAAGTCTGGGATGCTTATCCCGGCCCTGAAATATATATATTGCATGCTCATCTAAAAGCGTGGACAAGAGGAACGACTAGCAGTGTTTGCGCTGTTATTAATTATGACTATTAACATTATATTTTATAAAAATGAAAAAATATTTGTTTCTTTTACCGGGCTTGCTAGCACTTCCCTTCTGGGCTTCTGCCCAGTGGGCCATACAGCTTTCGGCCGGCACCGGCATGGCCAAACTATGGCAAAAAACGGAAATCCACAGTGAAACCTCAAACCAAACCTATGCTGCTGTGAACTGGTCAACGGTTTTGGGAGCCGAATTCTTTTACCATGTTAATGAACACCTGTCTATAGGAACCGGCGCTTCATATGCTTATACTTATTATGAAGATCCGGTTTATTCTTCTGAATTCCTTACTGAACACACCGATTTGAAAACCATTCAAATCCCCTTGAATTTTCAATGGACAACAGGTAAAAAATTGCGTTCTGTTTTTACGCTAGGCATTATGGCTAACATCAACCTGTTACAACACGATTACCGGTTTGACCCCGATTATACCTATACTTATCGGTACACTCCTTTTTACACCGGAATCAGGGCAGGCTATGCGTATGTTCTGGGTAAGCGCATTAGCCTGGGCATTGATTTATACGAAGACCTGTCGGCTTTTATGACGGAAAAGTATCTAAGCGGTACCGACCCGCAGGAGGTGGTGAAAACCAACCATCGTTATTTTTATATGGCTCAGATTATGTTGCACTACCGGTTGTTTGGTAAAACAAGACAGGTTGTAAACCGATAATCTGTCGATTGGTTTTCTTCTTTCTTTTCGGGACAAACTGGCCTTCATGCCGTTTGTCCCGAAAATTTTCCTAGAGTACATGCAAATGTAATTCCTGCCCAAAAAGTTTAGGGCATTCTTTTTTGCGGCCAAAACCTGTTTATCTTTGCAAAAAATTCATTCTTATGCTTGAACTTCAAAGAATCAGGGAAAACAAAGCGGAGGTGGTCGAACGTTTGGCCGTGAAAAATTTTGATGCCGGAGAAATTGTGGAAGAAATTGTGGAACTCGACCGGCAGCGACGTTCCAAACAAAAACAATTGGACGATACACTGGCCCGGTCGAAACAACTGGCCAAAGAGATCGGCCGCTATTTTAAAAGCGGCGAAAAAGAAAAGGCCGAAGCCACCCGGCAGGAGTCGCTGAAATTGAAGGAACAGGCCAAAACTTTGTCGACAGCACTGGATACCATTGCAAAAACCTTGAACAGCAAACTGGTGGAGCTTCCCAACCTGCCACATGTTTCTGTGCCCAAAGGCAACAGTGATGCCGACAATGAGGTGGTTTACAGCGAGGGAAACCTGCCCGAACTGGATGACAAAGCGCTGCCGCACTGGGAGCTGGCCGACAAGTATAAAATTATCGATTTCGACCTGGGCAGCAAGGTTACCGGGGCCGGATTTCCGTTTTACCGTGGCAAAGGCGCCCGTTTGCAAAGGGCGTTAATCAACTTTTTTCTGGATGAGGCTGTTACCGCCGGATATTTAGAGTACCAGCCGCCCTTGCTCATTAATGAAGATTCGGGTTTCGGTACGGGGCAACTTCCCGATAAGGAGGGGCAAATGTATTATGTGGGTTTGGATAAATTGTACCTTATCCCGACGGCAGAGGTGCCCATTACCAATATTTACCGGAATGTGATGCTCAAGGAAGAAGATTTCCCGGTAAAAAACGTGGCCTATTCCAACTGTTTCCGGCGCGAAGCGGGTTCGTACGGCAAAGATGTCCGGGGCCTGAACCGGCTGCATCAGTTTGATAAGGTGGAAATTGTGCAAATTCAACATCCCGACAAATCGTATGACACGCTGGAGGAGATGAAAGAACATGTGGCCGGCTTGTTGCGCAAACTGGAATTGCCGTTCCGGATTTTGCGCCTTTGCGGAGGCGACCTGAGTTTTACCTCGGCCCTGACCTTCGACTTTGAAGTGTTTTCCGGAGCCCAGAAACGATGGCTGGAAGTCAGTTCGGTATCCAACTTTGAAAGTTACCAGGCCAACCGGATGAAACTGCGTTTTAAAAGCAAAGAAGGAAAACCCCGTCTGGCACATACCCTTAACGGCAGTGCACTGGCACTCCCGCGTATTGTGGCAGCCTTGCTCGAAAACAACCAAACTCCGGAAGGAATTAAAATTCCCAAAGCGTTGCAAAGCTATACCGGGTTTGACCTGATTGATTAAAACAAGGGGTATGGTCAGGCCGAAAAAACATTTGGGACAGCATTTTCTGAAAGACCGGAACATCGCCCGGAAAATTACGGCCTGCCTTCCGGAGCAAAGCCTCTGGGTTTGTGAAGTGGGGCCCGGAACAGGTATTCTTACCCAAACGTTACTGGAAAGAAACAACCTCCGGCATCTGACGCTGATTGAGGTTGATGGCGAGTCGGTGGAATATTTAAAAACACATTTTTCCGATGATCGCATACGGTTGTTGCAGGCCGATTTTCTAAAAAGTGATTTGGCGGCGCTTTTTCCTGAACCGTTTGCTCTTATCGGTAATTTCCCTTACAATATCTCGAGCCAGATTTTTTTTAAAGTTTTGGAAAACCGGAATCGGATTCCGGAAGTGGTGGGCATGATTCAAAAAGAGGTGGCCGACCGGCTCGCCGCTTCCCCTGGCAGCAAAACCTATGGCATTCTGAGTGTCTTGTTACAGGCCTGGTACCATATTGATTACTGTTTTACGGTAAACGAAACCGTTTTTTATCCGCCGCCTAAGGTAAAATCGGCCGTGATTCGTTTGCGCCGCAACGACACCTCTGTACTGGATTGTGATGAATCAATGTTTTTCAAAGTCGTCAAAGCAGCCTTCGGCCAAAGGCGCAAAACGTTGCGCAATGCGTTGAAAGTGCTTTTCGGAACAGGTATGGTGGAACATCCCTTACTGAATCGCCGGGCCGAACAACTTTCGGTGAACGATTTTGTAACGCTCACACAGTGGCTCCAAAACAGGGAGTAAACCATTGAATGTTGCACTTAGTAACAACCAACATGCAATGGCCCTTCAACGGATTGTACAGACGAAACGAACATGAATTTTATGGGAAAGCGAAGCGGTTCCCCCTGTAAAAAAAGATTTTGCATTTTATCTTTATGGCAAAATGGTTTTTTTACAGGGGAAATATACACCCGCGACCAGTTCGTCGGGCAGGCCCGCCTGACCGGCAACAGTCGGGCAGGCAGAAAAATGATTATAACCCACCCCTGCCCCCTCCAAGGAGGGGGATTTGTTAATATGTTAAAACACAACATAATGCAAAATTATAAACACATGATGGGAGATTCCGGAAAGAGTTCCTTTTGAACCAATTATTATAACTTTGTCCAGTCGAACAACCTGCCCGTGGCAATGCCGGTGTGCCATGACTGCAGGATGATAAACGATATTTTCCTCATGAATAAAAAAAACAAAGCGATGGTTCAAAGTCTTCAGGCCGTGGTACGCAGCCTGCCCGAGAAACCCGGGGTTTACCGCTATTACGACAAAGAGGGAAAAATCCTGTACGTGGGTAAGGCAAAAAACCTCAGAAAACGGGTAGCCAGTTATTTTAACAAAGAACCCGGAAGCGGGAAATTGCGACTGTTGGTCAGAAAGATAGCCGAAATAAAATTTATTGTCACCGAAACCGAACTGGATGCCCTTTTACTGGAAAACAACCTGATCAAAAAGCTCCAGCCGCGTTATAACATCATGCTCAAAGATGACAAAACCTATCCCTGGTTGTGTATCAAAAACGAACCTTTTCCGCGGGTTTTTCCCACCCGCCATGTACTGAACGACGGATCGGAATATTACGGGCCGTATGCCTCGGTGCGCATGATGAAAACGCTGCTCGACATCATTCGTAAACTGTATCCGCTGCGTACCTGTAAACTGAACCTTTCGCCAAAAAATATTGCCAAAGGAAAATACAAAGTGTGCCTCGAATATCATTTAGGCAACTGCAAAGCACCTTGTGTGGGTTACCAGTCTGAAAAAGAGTATCGTGAAATCATTGAACAAATCCGTGCCATCATTAAAGGAAACCTCGGAGAGGTGATCGATGCTTTGCGCCGGCTCATGCAGACCTACGCCGAAAAAGAGGCTTTCGAAAAAGCACAACTGGTAAAAGAAAAACTGGAAATTCTCGAAAATTACAAAAGCAAATCAACCATTGTCAACCCGAAAATCCACAATGTGGATGTTTTTTCGGTACTGGATGAAGAAGGACGGGCCTATGTGAATTTTTTAAAAGTGATGAACGGGTCGATTGTACAAGCCCATACCGTAGAAGTGAAAAAGAAACTGGAAGAAACACCACAGGAAATTTTAACATACGCCATAGCCGATTTCAGGCAGCGTTTCGGCAGCCAGGCCAAAGAAATCATCGTACCGTTTCGTCCCGATACCCCGTGGAACGACATAAAAATAACCGTCCCCCAAAAAGGAGACAAAAAACAGTTGCTGGAGTTGAGTTTGCGCAACACGCAGTATTTCAGAATGGAACGTCTCAAGCAACAGGAGTTGGTAGATCCCGAACGACACACACGGCGTATTTTGGAGAAAATGAAAGCCGATTTACGGCTTCAGGCCTTGCCCGAGGTCATCGAATGTTTTGATAATTCCAATTTTCAGGGGGCATACCCCGTGGCATCGATGGTACAATTCGTCAATGCCAGACCCAACAAAAAAGCATACCGCCATTTCAATATAAAAACGGTGAGCGGGCCGGATGACTTTGCTTCGATGGAAGAAATTATTTTGCGGCGGTATGGCCGTCTTTTGGAGGAGCAAAAACCGCTTCCCCAACTGATTGTGGTGGATGGAGGCAAAGGGCAACTGAGCGCTGCCGTAAAAAGTCTGAAAAAACTGGGAATCTACGGAAAAGTAGCCATCATTGGCATTGCCAAAAAACTGGAGGAGCTTTATTATCCGTACGACACGCTACCACTCTATCTTGACAAAAAATCGGAAACCCTGCGGGTGATACGTCATTTACGCGACGAGGCCCACCGTTTTGGCATCACCCATCACCGGAAACAGCGTCAAAAAGGAACGTTAAAAACGGAACTTACGGACATCAAAGGCATTGGCCCCGGCACGGCACAAAAATTACTGAAGGCATTCCGCTCGGTAAAAAAAATCAAAGAAGCACCGATGGAAGCGCTGTCAGCTGTTATCGGACCTGCCAAAGCGGAGACGGTTTTCCGTTATTTTCATACGGAGGCATAAAAAAAGCCTTCGTTTTCAGAAGGCTTTTGAATGTTTTGCTCAATGTTTTTTATTCCAGCGTAAATTTCACCGGAAGGTTAAACGAAACCCTCACCGGTTTTCCCCGCTGACGTCCGGGGATCCATTTGGGCATGCTTTTGACCACACGGACAGCTTCTTCGTCACAACCTCCACCAATACCGCGAAGGACTTTCACATGCGAAATAGAGCCGTCGGGTTCCACCACAAAATTGATAAACACGCGTCCCTGGATACCGCTTTCTTTGGCCAGTTCGGGATAGTGAATGTGGGTTGCCAAGTATTTCATCAAAGCACCCATACCCCCCGGGAAACTGGGCATTTGTTCCACTACCATAAAAATGTGTTGTTCGGGAACGGTTTCTTCTTCTTCCGGCGGCACGTAGTCAGCCACCTTGGTATCGGAGTTAGCCTCCACATCAATATCAATATCGTCGTTCACCTTCACGTCGTTGTTCACGATTTTGATTTGTGTAACCGCTTTGGGAGGCGGTGGCGGGGGTGGCTTCACTTTTTGTTCCGTAATGGGAACAATCTCCTCGGGGGCATTCTGAGCCTGACGTTGCACAAATTTCACCGTTCGCTTTTCGTAACTTTTGTAGTTGAACGAAAAGAAAACAATGGCCAGTGCAATCACCAGACCGATCTCAAAAAAGATGGCTTTTTTCCCTTCGAGGTCCGCTTTTGGTGTTTTTCTGGATTCCATCGTTCTTTTGTTTGTTAAATATTCTTTTTCGGATAACTTTTTCCGGCCGCTAAATTAATTAAATTCTGCTTATTTGTTTGTTTTATACTTTATTTTTTTTCGATACAGATAACTAAACAGTACCCAACCGAGGAAAGCCCCCACCGTATCGGCAAAAAAATCGAAGCGGTTTCCGCTCCGTCCCACAAAAACGTAATATTGCAGTAATTCGGTGGTAAGGCCGTACAGAGCAGTCACCACCACAGCCACAATACCGAAAATATAACGTTTTTGACTGCTGAAATATTGTAACCGGTAACCATAAAGAATTAAAAAGGCCAATACGCCGAAAATAAAAAGGTGGACGGCCTTATCGGGTTCGAGCCAATCCCAAAATGTGGTG
>CAYYRE010000101.1:0-8572 GCA_964473895.1 uncultured Lentimicrobiaceae bacterium
ATGCCGGGCGGAATATATTGATTTATAAAGTTGCACGGCGTTATGTGGAACGTTTTGTCAATAATGATATTGATTTTCTGAAAAAAGAACCCCGGCAACTTATCGAAACGGAAAAAGCCCATAGCGGCATGTTTAGTGCCGGTGGCCGGCAGGTTACCCTGAAAGGTTTTATCGATCGTTTGGATAAGGGACAGGGAAATGGGCCGTTGCGTATCATCGATTATAAAACGGGAACGGTCAAACCCGAGGAGCTGAAATTGAAAACCTGGGCATCGGTAGTCGAAGAGGTAAAATATGCCAAAGCCCTGCAAGTGATGGTCTATTTCTGGATTTATAAAAAGAATTTCCCAACATCCGACGTCGTGCCGGGCATTATAAGTCTTAAAAGCAGCCACAGCCGGTTTATGCCGGTGATTTTCCCGGAAGGGGCGGAAGGGGATGCCGTTTTTGCCGAAATCGAAAAACTTCTCGAGCAGTTGATAGATAATCTGTTGGATGAAAAAATCCCGTTCGCCCAAACCGGAAATACCGATGTATGCACTTATTGCGATTACCGGCTGTTGTGTAACCGGTAACTGCACGGTGTCTGACAAAAGGGAACGGGCAATATTCTCAAAACAGTCAACGGGTATTTGAAATTTATTATTTTTGCTTAGGAAGGCTGCATAGCCCTTTATCGGCGTTTAAAACTTATCAAGCCATGGAAAAAAAGTACACTATTCTCATTGTGGACGACCGTCCGGAAAACTTACTTACCCTGGAAAGTATCCTCGAAAGCCCTGAACTGAATATTATAAAGGCTTCTTCGGGAAATGAAGCGTTGGGTTTGTTGCTCGAATACGATGTGGCCCTGGTGCTTATGGATGTGCAAATGCCCGGCATGGATGGTTTTGAAACAGCCGAAATTATGCGGAGCAGCGAACGCACCAAACACATTCCCATCATTTTTGTGACGGCCATTAGCAAACAACGGAAACATATTTTTAAAGGTTATGAAACCGGTGCGGTGGATTATCTTTACAAACCGTTGGACCTTGAGATCCTTAAAAGCAAGATATCCGCTTTTATTGAATTGTTTAAATACAAAACCTCACTCGAAGAAGCCAAAGCCAAGCTGCAAAAAACGGTGGAAGAGCTGCACGATGCCAAAATTGCCGCCGAGGAAGCCACCAAAGCCAAAAGTTCTTTCCTTGCCTCCATGAGCCATGAAATCAGAACGCCGTTAAACGGGATCATCGGAATTGCCGAATTGGGATTGATGGACCAGGAGCTGAGTCCTTTGCAAGCCGAACGTTTTATGGATATTAAGACCTCTGGGCAAAACTTGTTGGAGATCATTAACGATATTCTCGATATATCAAAAATAGAAGCAGGAAAACTGGAGCTTGAAGAAGAAGAGTTCAGTATGCGTGAAATGATTGACAAGGTTTTTAAAATCATTAATGTGTTTGCCCAGAACAAAGAAGGTCTCCATCTCGTAGTGGATATGGATCCGGGCATCCCCGATGTGATCATTGGAGACCAGTTGCGTTTGCGCCAGGTACTCACCAATTTACTGAACAATGCCGTAAAGTTTACCGACAAAGGTCATGTGAAACTGCGTATTGAAATGATTGACCTCGTGGAGGAGCAAATCCGGCTGCGGTTTTGTGTGGAAGATACCGGATTGGGCATCCCCAAAGAAAAACAGGAACTCTTATTTGAAAAATATACCCAGGCGGAAACCTCAACGACCCGGAAATTTGGCGGTACCGGACTGGGTTTGAACATTGCCCGAAAACTGGTGGAATTAATGGGAGGTAAAATTGAGTTGGAAAGTGAACCCGGAATGGGGAGTAAATTCTTTTTTACCATCAACCTGATTACCGGACACCAGGTTTCCGATCCTAAAAAACTGATGCCCAAACCACCCTTGCAACACAAAAAGACATTGTTGCTGACACCGGTGGAAGAGGTCAGTCTGTCGATGCAAAAACTGCTTGACTATTGGGATATCGCATTGGATGTGGCACGTGGAATGGAGGATGCCAGGGAAAAACTTTCACAAAACGACTACGATGTTTTCTTTGTGGACAGGGAAGATAAAGAGGTTGTCAACGAAAGTTGGATGCCCGATGTGGAAAAAAGGCTTCATGGCGGACGCATAGTTTTTTTATACAAGCAAAAAGCCGACCCGGAAATCGACCGTTTGAAAAAAACGGAGAAATACGGTTTTTTAAGCAAACCTGTGTTGCAACGTGATTTGCGTGACTTTTTCGAAGGGGTGAGTCCGCGCGAAAGGCTTGCCCAATCCGAAGGGGGCAAAGAGCAGGCAGACCAGAAGAAAATTGCCGGGGCTCAAATTGCCCTTCCTTTTGCCGAAGGCATCGAAATATTGGTGGCCGAAGACCAACTGATCAACCGGAAAGTCATCAAACAGTTCCTGGAACGGAAAGGCTGGATGGTGGAGCTGGTGGAAAACGGAAAGCAGGCTGTGGATATGATCAGGAAACATCCCCAAAGGTTTTCGCTGGTGCTGATGGATGTTCAAATGCCTGTAATGGATGGTTACGAAGCAACGCAACAGATACGGATGTACGAAGAAGAAAAAACCCATAGCCATATTCCCATTGTAGCCATGACGGCGCATGCCATGAAAGGCGATAAAGAAAAATGTATTGCTGCCGGAATGGATTCGTACCTTTCCAAACCGGTGAATCCCAAGGAACTGTATGACGTGGTGGAGAATTATACCAAACGGTAGGTTTTAATCTTACAAAAATGGCAGAAAAAAAAGATTATATCGATTATAACGAAGCAACAAAATGGGAGCGGTTTAAATATTCTTTGCGTACCTGGCGCAATATCGGCGTCGGAAAATCGCTGTTTATCTGGTTTCTCGCCATTTCCTTCGTCCCTTTGGCCGCTGTCAGTTTCATTAACTTTTTAACGGCTTACCAGGGGTTGACCATTGTAGCGGAAAAATCGTTGAATGCCTCTTCCCAGCTGCGGTTGAAATATATTTATACTTTTTTTAATGAGGCCAGCGACTTTCTGGAGATCAACATCAGTTCGGTGCAAAAAAAACGCCAATTTGAAAAATTGGTTGCATCGTTTGAAGAAAGCCATGAAAACGCCCAAACTTTTGTCCGAAGCGAACAATGGAAAACACTGACCAAACCGCTTTATCCCGAGATTGTCCCCTCGCTGAAGCTGCAGGGGTTTTATGATTTCCTGTTTATTGATATTCATGGTAATATCCTTTTCAGTACCAAGCGCGAAAGCGATTTGGGGCTGAATATTTTTCAGGGCGATTTGCGTGAAACCCGGCTGGCACGTACGGTGAAAAAAAGTCTTGAAAAAGACAAGATGCTCTTTTCCGATTTGGAACGTTATGCCCCGAGTATGGGGATCATTTCCGGATTTTTTGTGCAGCCTGTAACCAATGACAAGGGGAAAATGTTGGGTGTGTTTGCCTTGCAGATCACCATGAAAACCATTAACAATATGATTCAACAGGAGGCAGGCTACGGAAAAACGGGAGAGGCCTTCCTAATAGGATCCGATCTTTACCTGCGCTCTTCTACCCGGTTCGGCGACGAATCGGAAATCCTCAGAAAAAAAATCATCAATAAAAAAACCCTTGAATGGAAAGATTTTTTGCAACACCGTGATGATAAAGCTTACCTGAAAGCCAACGAACTTGATCAGGAAAGGGTGACGACATACGATGCCACGGGCAAGGGATATTATGTCCTCGGTATTTACCGAAACCTGTACGAATTGGAAAAATACGGCGTGCATTGGGCCCTCATTGAAGAAATTTCCCATTTGGAAGCTTTTGCCTTTGCCCGCCGGCTGTCCAACATTGCCAAAATCAGCTTTATTATTACCATTTTGATTGTGGTGCTCATCTCTATTCTTGTGACCCGTTGGTTTGTTAACCCCATTAAGTTGCTTTCTTCATGGGGAAAAGAAATTGCTACGGGCAAGCTGACCCAAAAAGAAATTAAAGCACCCCGTAACGAAATCGGTGAAATGAAAGATACTTTTAACCAGCTGGTGGCGGCGTTGACCACCTATTCCGATATTGCCCAGCGGGTGGCCAAAGGTGATTTCAGCCGGCAGGTAAAAGAGCGCAGTAAAGACGATGTACTGGCACAATCCATTAACAAAATGGTGGCCAGTTTCCGTACCGTGGTGGAACAAGCCGACCGGATTGCCAACGGCGATTACAACACACTCATCAAACCGCGGAGCGAAAACGACACCCTGGGAAAGGCATTGTATAAAATGACCGAAACCTTGCGGAAAAATGCGGAAAAATTCAGAAACGAAGATTGGCTGAAAACCGGTTTGAACCAGCTCGATGGTGTCCTGAAAGGAAAAGATAACATCCGCGACCTCAGCGAAGGCATCATCCGTTTCTTTGCCACTTATCTCGAAGCCCAGGTGGGACTTATCTATCTTTATGACGAAGAGTCCAAACAATTAAAACTCTCGGGAACCTATGCTGTTTCTTCTGAAGATCATCATATAAAGGAAGTGTATCAGCCCGGAGAAGGGATTGTCGGACAGGTCTTTAAAGATAAAAAGCGGTTGCTGATTGCTGCCGGGGATACGGCCGAAAAACCTTTGATCGACCTGGGGTTAAAAGCCCAATCGCCCCATACGCTGGCGGTGGTTCCTTTTTCGTTTGAAGAGCAGGTGGTAGGTGTTATGGAAATTGGTGCTGTCCATGCTTTTACTGAACTTCAACTGAATTTTCTCGACCTCGCCGTACAGGATCTGGCCCTCGCCATCATTACTTTGAATTCACATCTGAAAGTGCGCAAACTGTTGGAACAAACACAAGAACAAGCCAAAATTCTTGAAGTACAACAGGAAGAACTCCGTCAGGCCAACGAAGAACTGCAGGAACAAACCGAGGCATTGAAGCGTTCCGAAGAAAACCTGCAAACACAACAGGAAGAACTGAAAGTTACCAACGAAGAGTTGGAAGAACGCACCAAAGCGCTCGAAATTCAGCGCGATGCCATTAAACGGAAAAACAAAGAGCTGGAAGAGGCCCGGAAAGAAATTGAGAAAAAAGCCAAAGATCTTGAACTGGCCAGCCGTTACAAGTCGGAATTCCTTGCCAATATGAGCCACGAGTTGCGGACACCCCTCAACAGCATTATTGTCTTGTCGCAGTTACTCAACGAAAATAAGAACAACCACCTCAGCGAAAAAGAACGCGAGTTTGCCCGTACCATTAACTCATCGGGCAATGACCTGTTGAACCTGATCAATGACATCCTGGATCTCTCCAAAGTCGAGTCCGGAAAAGTGGAAGTCAATTTGGAAAGAATGTATCTGAAAGAGTTGGCCACTTTCGTGGAAACCAATTTCAAGCCGGTCATTGAAGAAAAAGGACTGGCATTGAAACTGGAAATGGCAGATGACCTTCCCGAGTATATCGAAACCGATGCACAGCGGGTGGAACAGGTGATTAAAAACTTGGTTTCCAATGCCATTAAGTTTACCGAAAAGGGAAGTATCACCTTTAAAATGGCACGTTGTACCGACAGGGAAAAATTGCATGCCCTTGGTATGAAGTCGGACGATGCCCTCGCCCTGACGGTGGCCGATACCGGTATTGGTATTCCGAAAGAGAAACAAAATGTTATTTTCGAAGCTTTTAAACAGGCTGATGGGACTACCAGCCGGAAATATGGCGGAACCGGTCTCGGCCTCAGCATCTCCAAAAGCTTTGCCCGTTTGCTCGGTGGTGCTGTCGGTTTGGAAAGCGAAGAAGGCAAAGGAACAGCCTTTACCCTTTACCTGCCCTGGAAATTTCCTTCGGAACCATCCGGTGAGCAATCCCCTGCAGAAAATGAAATGTCACGTCCGGCAACATCCGCAGCAGAAGAAAAAAAGGAAAACAGGGAGAAGACCCCCACTGTTCCCACAGCCCCTGCCGATGTGCCTGCGGTGAAAGATGACCGCGACAACTTGAATGAAGGGGATAAAAAAATCCTGATTATTGAAGATGATCAGAACTTTGCCAATGTCCTTAAAGACCTGGCCCATGAACACGGTTATAAGGCCATTATCGCCTTGGACGGCGAAATCGGGCTTTACCATGCCGACTACTACCAGCCGGATGCCATTATTCTTGATCTTGGTTTGCCTGGAATTGATGGTGTGGAGGTGATTGATCACCTGAAAGCCAATGTGAAAACCAGGTCCATTCCCGTCCATGTGATCTCCGCTTCCGATTTCAATATCGAACTCCTGAAGAAAGGGGCCATTGGTTTTCTTTCCAAGCCGGTGACCAAAGAACAGATTGATAATGTTTTTGAAAAAATAGCCCAAATCAACGAAAAGCCCCTGAAACGGTTGCTTGTGGTGGAAGATGAGGAGATAACCCGGAAAAGCATCGAAAAACTGCTGCAGGATGAAGGTGTGGAAATAGTATCAACCGGATCGGGAGAAGAGGCTGTGAAATTGCTCAAAGAAAGTAAATTCGATTGTATGGTGCTGGATCTCGGACTGAATGACATGAGTGGTTTCGAAGTGCTCGAAAAAATCCGTAACGATGAGAGCGCCCAGCAGGTTCCGGTGGTTATTTATACCTCGCGCGAGCTGACCCGTGAAGAAGATGAACTGTTGAAAAATTACGGCAGCAGCATTATTTTAAAAGGAGCCCATTCGTTTGAACGGCTATTGGACGAAACCACCCTTTTCCTCCACCAGGTGGAGTCGGAATTTAAGGGGGTGAAGAAAAAAATGAGCGAAAAAATGCGGGGCGAAAATATCCTGAAAGGCAAAACCATTCTTTTGGTGGATGACGACATGCGCAATGTGTTCGCCCTTTCCAGCGTGTTGGAAAGTTACGATATGAAAGTTATTGTGGGAAAAAACGGTAAGGAAGCCATCGAAAAACTACACCAGCATGCCGATGAAATCGATTTGGTACTTATGGACATTATGATGCCCGAAATGAACGGTTATGAAGCCATGGAACGGATACGAAAGGAAAAACGGTTTGAAAAATTGCCCATTATTGCCCTGACGGCCAAAGCCATGAAAGGCGACCGCGAAAAATGCCTTGCTGCCGGAGCCAATGAGTATTTGTCCAAGCCGGTGGAAAAAGAAAAACTGATATCCATGCTGCGCGTTTGGTTGTATAAATAATCGGACATGCAGAACAAAGAAGAAGTAAATATTGAAAATATTGAACTGGAGCTGCTCTTGCAGGCCATCTTTTTGCAATATGGTTACGATTTCAGAAATTACAGCAGAGCCCATGTCAAACGCCGTGTGAAACATCGTGTAAAACAAGAAGGACTGCAAAGTATTTCGCAATTGCAAAATGAAATTCTTCACCATCCCGAAGTTTTTGAAAGGCTGGTGCGCGACCTTTCCATCAATGTAACCGAAATGTTCCGTAACCCGGACTTTTATAAAAGTGTAAGGGAAAAAGTACTGCCTGTTTTGAAAACCTATCCCTTTTTGAAGATATGGCATGCCGGATGTGCCACCGGGGAGGAGGTGTTTTCTTTTGCGATTATGTTGAAAGAAGAAGGCCTTTTGGAACGTACCCAAATCTATGCCACCGATTTTAACCCGTACGTGATCGAAAAAGCCCGGAAAGGGATTTTTCCCATTCGGTACATCAAAGAATATACTGCTAATTATCAAAAAGCCGGGGGAAAAGAGTCGTTTTCCGATTATTATCATGCCAACGACGAGTGGGTGATTTTCGATAAAAGTCTGAGTAAAAACATGGTTTTTGCCGAGCATAACCTGGTTACGGATGGCACCTTTGCCGAAATGAATATGATTGTTTGCCGGAACGTACTCATTTATTTTAACCGTGAATTACAAAACAAAGTCCTGGGGCTTCTTCACGAAAGTCTAGTCAATGGCGGGTTTCTTGCCCTGGGAACCAAAGAATCACTGATGTTTTCGTCCAACGAGACAAAATACAAGGTGATCGATGCAAAACAAAAGATCTTTAAGAAAAAGTATGCATAAACCGCACGATATAAAAGCTGTAGTCATTGGGACTTCGGCGGGGGGGCTTTATGCACTGAAAAAGTTATTGCCCGCTTTGCCGGCCCGTTTTCCCTGCCCGTTGATGATTGTCCAGCACATGAGTCCCCATTCCGATAATTATATGGTGCGTATGCTGAACGAAAAATCGGCCATTACCGTAAAAGAAGCGGATGAAAAAGAACCGGTTGTGCCCGGAACGGCCTATATTGCACCTCCCGATTACCATTTGCTTGTCGAGTTTGATTTTACCCTGTCGCTTTCCATGGAAGAAAAGGTCAATTATTCGCGTCCTTCTATCGATGTTTTGTTCGAAACAGCTGCCGATGCCTATGGCTCCCACCTGTTGGGTATTGTGCTTACCGGGGCCAATGCCGATGGGGCCGAAGGATTGGCTTACATCAAAAAAAAAGGCGGCTATACCGTTGTTCAGCAACCTGCCGATGCCGAAAGCCCTGCCATGCCGGAGGCAGCCATAGCACGGGCACGGCCCCATAAAATACTTTCCCTCAGTGAAATGATTGCTTTGCTCGCAAAAGCTGAATTTTGTGCA
>CAYYRE010000101.1:8672-11149 GCA_964473895.1 uncultured Lentimicrobiaceae bacterium
TTTTGTCTGCGGCAACTGCCGCTTTGCTTCCTAAAGGGACTCCTATGGAGCCTTGCCGCAAGGGAAAATCCGGGAGATTATCCCTACAATCCCTTCGTTACTTTAACAAGTGGTAAAAAACCGGCTGATACCGGGGCAGCAATTCCGGATGAAAAGCTTTGATGAAATCGGCTAAAATCCGTTGGGGAGCCATGGCACCGCGTTCAAAATAGGCGGTTTGCCGCGTGTTGCAATAGATGATGTGATGCTCCCGAAACGCTTTAAAATGGGTGTAGAGTTTGTTTTCGCTGCCAATCTCCGCATAGGAGGGCAAGGTGCCCAAACTGCCTGTCATACGCCAATAATCGGCCGCTTTGGCCCGTTGAAAAACTGTTTCGAAATTGAGCGGGATGCTGGCTACATGAGGGTCGTTTTTCCACAAATAATCAGCACCGGCATCCCGGAAAATCTGTGCCATGTAGCTTTTGCCTCCGGGTACAAACCATTGTCCGTTAAAGAACTTGCCGGAAAAAACAGACGGACGCTGCCGGAGGCTGTCGGTCAGTTTTTTCAGCGAAAGGTATTTTGTTTCAATCCGGCCGAAAATGCTGTCTGCTGCTTTTTCTTTTCCGAAAAACAGGGCCGAAAACTTTATCCATTCGGCTCTGCCCAGCGGATCGGTTTCGGTGTAATCAAGATAAGGAATGGCCGGAATGGAAGATAAAGTGGCAGGTAGTTCCGTGTTTCCCTGAAAAGGCGAATAAAAAATAGCTGCCGGCTTTTGTTGCAGGATGGTTTCGATAAAATAATGTCCTCCGGCAGCCATTTCTCTCGTTTTTCCTTCAGCCAAACGTTTTTTTATCAACGGATTGGATAAAAAGCGGGCTTCCGAAATACCGGTTACCCGGTGGAGCAATCCCAGCATCTGCAATCCGTTTAGTTGGGTTGACGAAAATACGGCCACCTGTTCCAGGGGTACTTTGATTTCGCCAGCCTGCGGATGCCTGTGAACCAAAATAAAGGTCTTCAGGATGCTTTTTCCTTTTTTCCAAGGATTATACACCACCACTTTTGTTTTACCGTTTTTTCTGAAAACGGCAAATCCTTGGGCATACCGTATATCCGACAGCGGCTTTTCAACGGTTTTGTCCGGTGAAGAACCGTTTGGCTGTACGCATCCCGGCAGAAAAATCCCCGCAAGGGGGAAGATAATGAAAAGGAAAAAGTATTTTTTCATGCAGCCTGTTCTTTTTTCCGTTTTTCCAAAACATACCATCCGGCCAGACCTATGAGTACCAGAATGGGGGAGATAATTTCTGCCTGTGTGATGTGGTGACCGAAAATATCATAGGTATTATTTACCCGGATATGTTCTATGAAAAACCGTTCCACGCCATTAAAAATCAGATAGATAAAAAATAGCACCCCTGGCGTTTTTATTTTTTTGCGGATGGACCAAAGGATGATGAAAACAATCACCATCATCAGGGTTTCGTAAACAGGCGTAGGAAAGACCCCTTGCGGTAACTGCATACAGTGCGGTCCTGTACATCCGGGAATGGGCACTCCCTCGTTAATGATGTTGTGTGGGTAGTTGTATTTCCAAAGCCAGTCGGGGATAAAAGAAAGCCAGTGGGGTTTGTCCCAATGGTTTACAATCCCCCAATCGCCATCGCCGGCTACCTGGCAGCCGATACGTCCAATACCGTACGACAAAGCCAGTCCGGGAGCAAAACTGTCGGCCATGGGTTTCCACGGAATACCGTTTTTTTCACCATACCAAAGTACGGCAACGGCTGCCACAATCAGTCCGCCGTAAAACGTGAGTCCGCTAAACGAAAAAAGCTGCCCCAAAGGGTCTGCGAGAAAAGCCTGCCAGTTTTCCAACTGATCGAAAATTTTGGCCCCGATGATACCGAAAACGGCTGCTATCAACACAATCATCCAGGTTTGTTCGTGGGCAGGAACCAATACCTCTTTTTCCACAGGCTTTTTCAGTTTTCTTTTGTTCTTGTCGTACCAAATGTAAAAAGCGTACAATGTACCGAATAAAATACCGGCACCCCAGGAACCTTCTCCCGAAAAGAGAAAATCCTGCGGATCATTGGCAAAATGCTGGTAATCGGTAATGGCGGCTGCTATTTTAAAAGCAAGGAAAAACCCAATGGCAAAACTGACCAGTAATTCGCCCGGGGAGGCCGGTTTACCAAGAACGATTTTCTTTTTTGTGGGCCGGATCAACCCTTCGTTTTCTTTGCGCTTCAGCTCGAGGTACAAAATGTAAGCCCCTACAAGGAAAGCCAGGGCCACAAAAAAGCCATAGCTCATAATGGGGAGGTTGATGTGTGTTCCGAAAAGGGCATTGATCAGGTCGCTCAGCTTGGGATACATGGTATTGTTTTTTTCAATATGAGAGGCAAATGTACATGAAATTTTTTCATTGGAAATGACACACAGACGAATGAAAAAAATTTTATGGGAAAGCGAAGCGGTTCCCC
>CAYYRE010000102.1:0-11130 GCA_964473895.1 uncultured Lentimicrobiaceae bacterium
TGGCATGTTTGCTGGCGGCATACCCGCTCCGCGTGGGAACACCCGTTTTTCCGGTCAGGCTCGAAACACCGACAAGATGACCTTTGACTTTTTTCAGGTAAGGCAAAGCATAAAAAGTACAGTAAACACTTCCGAGATAATTGATTTGTATGATTTCTTCAAAGGGTGTCAGGTCGGTAAATTCTTCAAAATAAGCCCACATGGAAATACCGGCATTGTTCACCAGGCGGTCGATACGGCCAAAACGTTCCACGGCGGCATCAATGAATTGACGGCAACTTGCTTTATCCGCCACATCGAGCACAACGGCGAGGGACTCTCCTCCGCTTTGTCTGCAAGCCTCAGCCACTTTCTCCAACTTTTCTTTATTCCTTGCCCCCAACACAAGGCGTGCCCCTTTTTGCGCCAGGCGAAGGGCCAATTCTTTACCGATACCCGAGGAAGCACCGGTGATCAAAATAACTTCGTTGTGAAACACATTTTTATCCATAACCGGAAAGTTTTCCGGCGAATATAAGAAAATACCCGTTTTATTTTATTTGCTGAGCTGGTAACGAATGGGGACTGCCATCTTTTTCAACCCGTTCAAAAACAGCCGGGGTTCCACATTTCCTGCTTTGCTGACCAATACCAACGGCCGTTTATTGTCAGGAGTTGTCAGGTGAATGTACAGCTTTGCATTACCGGGAAACGCCTTTTTCATTTCGGCCAGCCTGTCGATCAGAGCGGCATCCACCCTGTCGGGGGTCATAAAAAGCGTTATTTTTTTTATCACATTGTTCAAGGCATCTTCCAGCAGGACAATGTCCTGAAGGTTGACATTGACCGTGCCGGGCTGGTAACGGCTTTCTTCCACACGGGCCCGTACCAGCAAAAGGTTTCCCACCACCATCATATGGCGCATTTTCAGATAATTTTCTTTAAAAAGGCGAAAGTCCATGGATCCGGAATAATCTTCAAGGGTCATAACCCCGAAAAGAGACCCGTTTTTGGCTGTACGTTGCAAGGTGGAAGTAACCATTCCGCCGAAAACAACTTCCTTGTTTTTATAATCTGCCAAATGGTCGTGAAGTTTGGCAAGATCCGTATTGCAAAGATATTTCAGCGTAAGTTCAAAGGCATCCAGCGGATGACCGGAAATATAAAAACCGGTAACCTCTTTTTCGTAACGCAATTGGACCGCTTTGGACCATGGTTCGCAGGCAGGAACGGGCGGATCCTGGATTTCAAACTCATCCGAATCACCAAAAAGGGAAACCTGTGCGGAATTTTTTTTCTGTTGAAATTTTTGGGCAAATTTTATGACTTTTTCAATGAATTCGGGGTCGTTTTCGTTTTCTTTGTAAAAATATTGTGCCCGGTGGGTTCCTTCAAAACAATCGAACGCCCCGGCTTTGGCCAGTGCCTCAAAGCTCCGCTTGTTGACCGATTTCAGGTTAACGCGCTTGGCAAAATCAAAAATCGACCGAAACGGGCCGTTCTTTTCCCTTTCGGCGATAATATCTTCCACAGCACTCCCTCCCACCCCTTTGATGGCAGCCAGTCCAAAACGAATGATACCTTTTTTATTGACCGTGAAATTCAAAGAGCTTTCATTAATATCGGGTCCCAGAACCTGGATTCCCATGCGTTCGGCCTCTTTGGTAAAAAAGGTAATCTTGTCGATATTGTTCAGGTTACGACTCAGGACGGCTGCCATAAACTCTGCCGGATAGTGTGCTTTGAGATAAGCGGTTTGATAAGAAACATAGGAATAACAGGTGGCGTGTGACTTGTTAAACGCATATTTGGCAAACTCTTCCCAGTCTTTCCATATTTTTTCAGCTGTTTCTTTGGCAATACCGTTTTTCTGGCATCCTTCAAGGTATTCCACCTTGAGTTTGGCCATTTCAGCCAGTTTTTTCTTTCCCATGGCCTTCCGTAACGAATCGGATTGGCCGCGAGTAAACCCGGCCATAAGGCGCGAAAGCAGCATGACCTGTTCCTGGTAAACCGTAATGCCATAGGTTTCTTTAAGGATTTCCTCCATCATGGGAACCTCGTACTTGATCTCCTCAAGGCCATGCTTCCGCTTGATAAAGGTAGGGATGTATTGCATGGGGCCCGGACGGTACAAAGCATTCATGGCAATCAAATCTTCAAAGCGGGTAGGTTTCAGCTCCTGAAGATATTTTTTCATGCCATCCGATTCAAACTGGAACAACCCTGTTGTTTCGCCTCGGCTGTAGAGTTCATAGGTGGCTTTGTCGTCCAACGGTACGTTGTCGATATCCACGGTTTCGCCCCGGGAGCGTTTGATGTTTTCCAGTGTATCTTTGATAATGGAAAGGGTCTTCAGCCCGAGGAAATCCATTTTTAACAATCCGATGGATTCGATGTATTTACCATCATATTGGGTGGCATATTCCAATACCGATTCTTTTACCGTGGAAACCGGCACATATTCGTCCAGCCGGTCGCGGGCAATGATGATACCGCAAGCATGCGTTCCGGTGTTCCGTACGGAACCTTCAAGGGTTAGGGCATTTCGCAACACAGAAGCCACTTCGGGTTTGCCGTGTTCCATCTCTTCTTTTAATTCGGGAACTTCTTTCATGGCCTTTTCGAGGGTAATCCCCGGGGTATCCGGTATCATTTTGGCCAACCGGTCGGCTTCCGACAGCGGAAGTTTTTGTACACGGGCCACATCGCGTATGGCCGATTTGGCAGCCATGCTTCCGAAGGTAATCAAATGGGCTACCCGTTCTTTGCCGTATTTCTCCGATACGTAATGCAATACTTTTTCCCTTCCGTCATCGTCAAAATCAATGTCGATATCGGGCATCGAAATACGGTCGGGATTGAGGAAACGTTCGAAAAGTAACTTGTATTTTATGGGGTCTATCTGGGTAATTTTCAAACAGTATGCCACCACCGAACCGGCGGCACTGCCGCGGCCAGGCCCCACCGAAACACCCATTTTCCGCGCAGCCTCCAGAAAATCCCATACAATCAGAAAATAATCGGGAAATCCCATGCTTTTGATGGTTTCCAATTCAAAATCGATACGGTCGGTAATCTCCTTGGAAAGTTCGGGATAGCGCGCTTTGGCTCCTTCATAGGTCAGGTGGCGCAAGTAAGCATCAGCATCTTCAAATTCGGGCGGAATTTCAAATTCGGGCATAATGGGCTTATGGTCCAGTTTGAATATCTCCACCTTGTCGGCAATTTCCTGTGTGTTTGCCAAAGCTTGGGGAACATCCGCAAAAAGGGTGTTCATTTCTTCCGTGGTTTTAAACCATTCCTGTCGGGTGTAGCGTAAACGGTTCGGGTCGTCCAAATCGCGTGCCGTACCGATACAGATCAAACGGTCGTGGGCACCGGCGTCATCGGCATTCACAAAATGCACATCGTTGGTGGCTACCACTTTCACTCCATGCTTTTGGGATAGTTGCAACAGTACATTGTTCACATAAACCTGGTCTTCGTAAACTTTACGGTCCATTTCGGCATCACCGCTTTTGTGGCGTTGCAGCTCAAGATAAAAGTCATCGCCGAAAATGGCCTTGTATTCCAAAAGGGCTTCTTCGGCCTTTTCGGTTCCTTCGTTCATGATTTTCGAAGGAATTTCACCCCCAAGGCATGCCGAAAGCGCCATGAGCCCCTCACGGTGCGTCTTTAACAGATTTTTATCGATACGGGGTTTATAATAATATCCACGTGTCCACCCTGCCGAAACCAGTTTGAGCAGGTTGCGGTAACCGGTTTCGTTTTTGGCAAGCAATACCAAATGCCAGCCCGAGGCATCCATTTTGGACTCTTTGCGGTCCATACCCCGCCGGGCAACATATACTTCGCAGCCAAGGATCGGTTTAATACCGGCTTTTTCGGCTGCCTGATGAAAACTTTTGGCCCCGAACATGTTTCCGTGGTCGGTAATGGCCACGGCGGTCATGCCATCTTCCTTGGCTTTGTTGATCAAAACCGGAATCTTGGAAAGTCCATCCAGCACCGAAAACTGGGTATGCACATGCAGATGGGTAAAAGGGATTTTCTGTTTTCCGGTTTCTGCTATTTCGGTGGCATCCGGGGTGAAAGATGGTGCTGACTCCGGCTCCTGCTCTTCGTGGTAAGCACTCACCTCCAGTCCAATGGAGGCCACCGGTCCGCTATGAATTTCCCGAAATTCTTGCAAGGTTTTTTCGGACAGTTGCAGCATGGATGCCGTAATCACGTTCAAACGGAGGAGTTCCAAAAAGCAACGTGCCGTAGCCTGCACATCTGCCGAAGCATTGTGTGCCGCATCAAATCCTTCACCAAAAAGTTTTTGGTGCAATTCCGACAATTTGGGCCATTTGTATTTACCGCCGCGGCCACCGGGTATGGCGCAGTAATCGGTTGATACCTCTTTGGTGTCGATGATGATTTTTTCGGTGAGTGGACAGGCGGTTTCGGTACGCAAACATTCCACCCGTACGATGGTGTTGTCGAACTCAACATTATGGCCTGCCACCACCTTTACCTTTTGTAAGGCTGCCACAAATTCGTCAAGGACTTCTTGTAATGGCCTCCCTTCCCGCAAGGCTCTTTCAGTAGAAATACCATGAATTTTTTCTGTGGCCCGGGGAATGACAAACCCTTCGGGTTTGATGATGAAATTTTTCACCTCCACCAGCGCTCCTTTTTCATCGTGAATTTGCCAGGCTAACTGGACCAAGCGAGGCCAATTGGCAAAATCGGTCAAAGGAGCATTATAATCACCGGGCAATCCCGTGGTTTCGGTATCGTAAATTAAAAACATGGCTTTCTTCGTTCTACAGTTCTGATTACCGGATAAATAAGATTTCCATACCCGGTTAAACAAAAGTAATGAAAGAAACTTTTGATGGGGGGAATGTTGATAACTTTCGGGGGATTTATCTAACAATTTGATAAACAAATAAAAGGCTTGTGAGGGAAAAACAGGACGGGGAAAAGATATGAACAATGATAGTTTTCGTATCTTTACGGCGATGAAGAAAAAGATGAGCCGGAACATTTTAAAACCGCGGGATCAGGATGCCAATGCACAGGAAGACCGTAAAAGAGACCATCTGGTTTTCCTGATATGCCTGATTCTTGCAGCTACTTTCTGGTTCCTTATCAAATTGTCGGATGTTTATCCTGTCAGTTATTCTCTGAAGATAAAATACACCCATGTTCCGGCCGGACGCTTGATTACCTCATTGAAAGACAGTGTCCTGACCATCCATTTCAAATCGACCGGCTATAATTTGCTGGATCTTATGATACACCGTCAACTCGATACGCTCAACGTGGATCTGACCCAGTGTGATCTGCGAAACAAAAATAAGAATCTGTATGTGGTCACCACTGCCAGCCTGCGGGAAATTACCGCCCAAAAACTGGGGGTAAACGACCGTGACCTGGAGTTTTCCAAGCCGCAACTCTCCTTTTATATGGAACGACTGCACCGTATCAGAAAAAAAATAATCCCCCGGCTGGATTTAAAATTTAAAAGCCAATACCGTTTATACGGTTACAAAATTGTACCCCGAACCGTGCAGGCATTTGGCCCTAAAAAAGTATTGGATACCTTGAACACCCTTACCACAGCAGTGATCCGGCTGGAAAATCTGGGCGATGACCGTAAAGTGAAGGTAGCTGTTTTTAACCCCCTTCCCGGTACGCTCCGTTTATACCCCCCGGAGGTGACAGTAGAACTCGATGTGGAAAAATATACCGAGCGCAGTATGCGGATACCGGTGGATGTGTCGAAAATAAAACCGGACATCAAAACTTTCCCACCACAGGTGACGGTCAATTTCAATGTGTTTATCCGTGACTACGAAAAAGTGCATGCCAGTCAGTTCCGGATTGTTCCCAATGTCAGAAATATTGATTTGCGCAAAGTAAAAACACTGCGTCTGGAAGTTGTTTCGGCACCAAAAAATGTGAGCAACATCCGTTTGGTACCCCCGCAGGTGGAATTTATTATCATTAACTGATAAAAAATGCTGAAAACAGCCATAACCGGAAATATGGGCAGCGGCAAAACCACCGTTTGTAAAATTTTCGAAAGCCTTGGGATTCCTGTATTTTACGCAGACACCGAAGCCAAAAAGTTATACCGTAATCGGGACGTGATAGCACGGGTAAAGCATACTTTCGGAACGGATGTTTTTGACGAAAACGACCATCTCCGCCGTCAAAAATTGGCGGAAAAAGTCTTTCACCGGCCGGAAGCATTGCAATTACTTAACAACATCATTCATCCGCGCCTTATGCAGCGTTATCACCTTTGGCTCAATGAAAATGCCGGTCATCCATACACATTGCACGAAGCAGCTGTCATTTTTGAGAACGGTTTGGAAAAGCAGTTTGACTTCATCATAAATATTTCCGCCCCGGAAAATATCCGGTTCCAACGTATCTTAAAAAGAGACCGCCTGCCCGACAAGGAAATCATTGCCCGCATGAAACGTCAGTGGAGCGAAGAAAGAAAAAATAACCTGAGTAATGCCGTCATTGTAAACGATGGCAAACGATTTTTGATTCCTCAGGTTTTAAAAATACATAATTTATTGATAAACAAATCGAAAGGTAACTTATGAACCTTGAAGAATTAACCCGTCAGGTGGCAAACCTGACCCGTGATGTAGGACAATTCATCCGTCACGAGGTAAACAAATTGGAAGAACATGATGTGGAGTACAAAGGCATTCATAACCTGGTGACCTATGTGGATAAAAAAGCGGAGGATATCCTCGTTAAATCGTTAAAAACAATGCTTCCCGAAGCCGGCTTTATTGCCGAAGAAGACGACAAGCTGGCCAGGGGGGAACGTTACAATTGGATTGTCGACCCGCTGGACGGCACCACCAATTTTATCCATAAAATACCCCTTTATTCCATCTCCATTGCCTTGAATGATGGAGAAGAAACCGTTTTGGGTGTGGTTTTTGAAATCAATCTGAAAGAATGTTTTTATGCTTGGAAAAACGGACCGGCCATGCTCAATGACAAACCAATCCATGTATCGGATGCTTTGCTACTGGACAAATCACTCATTGCCACCGGTTTTCCTTATTACGATTATTCCCTGCTTGATCCTTATCTTGCCTTGTTTAAAGATTTAATGCAGAGCAGCCGGGGTGTACGCAGGCTGGGGTCGGCTGCCGTCGACCTGGCTTATGTGGCGGCAGGCCGGTTCGAATTGTTTTACGAGTATGGACTGAACCCTTGGGATGTGGCGGCCGGAGCGCTTATTGTGCAGCAAGCCGGTGGAAAAGTAACCCGCTTTGCCGGTGATAAGAACTTTCTTTTCGGAAAAGAAATCGTGGCCTCCAACCGTCTGGTACACGATGCCTTTTTAAAAAAGCTGAACCGCTATTTTTTTTCCTAATTTTACGCCCCCAAAGACGAAAATATGGTAAAATCAAAATACCAAAAAAAGGACAGCCCGACCCGAAGCATCCTGAAAGCCATTAGCTGGCGTGTCATCGCCTCCGGAGCGACTTTCCTGATCACCTATCTGATCATAAAATATTCTTCCGATCGTACCGAAACCCAGGCATTGCAATTCGCCAGCTCCATTGCCACCATCGATGTGGTGGCCAAACTGATTTTATATTACCTGCATGAGAGGCTTTGGACCAATATTTATTGGGGGAAATACTGGAGCCGCAAAGCCTGGAAAAAAAAATACCGGAAAATGCACGCCCGGCTATCCCGTCCATCAGGTAAAACTTCTGAAAACTGAAAGCCTTACATCTTTCATTCAATAAACCATTATTTAAAAACAGGATGCGGCTTGAAAAACAATGGTTAAGTGCTTAAAACCAAAAAACGAATAAACCATGGATAGTCAACGAATTCAACTGGTACGCGAAGATATTACAAAAATGGCTGTGGATGCCATTGTCAATGCCGCCAATCGAACGCTGCTTGGCGGCGGAGGGGTTGATGGAGCCATTCACCGCGCTGCCGGGCCCGAACTGCTTGCCGAATGCCGCACACTGAAGGGTTGTGAAACCGGTTCGGCTAAAATTACCAAAGGCTACCGGTTGCCGGCTAGATATGTTATCCATGCCGTAGGGCCCGTGTGGCGCGGAGGACAACAGGGCGAAAGAGCATTGCTAAAGAGTTGTTACGAAACATCCCTGCACATAGCCAAAGAACACGGGCTAAAGAGCATTGCTTTTCCCAACATAAGTACCGGAATCTACCGTTTTCCAAAACCTGCAGCAGCAAAGATCGCCATCGAAACCGTGCGCAACTTCCTTTTGAACAACCCGTTGCCTGAAGTGGTGTTTTTTGTCTGTTTTGATGAAGAAAATTATGCCATTTACGACAATCTGTTGAACGGCTGAGGTTTGTCATCGCAACCTTTCCCGGCAAGAGCCTCGGGAAATGAAAAAACACGGGCAGAAAAAAACTTTTGCAAAACGGCATGTGCCAGGTCGAACACCGGAACTCCGGCACGGTCAATAATATTTGAATCGGCCGTGCAAATGATACCGTCTTGTGTATGCACCAGTTCGTAGTCCGGTGAAAAAACCGTTTCGGCCGTTCCTCTCAAATGATGGTCTGTCATTTTCCGGCGGGTCATTTCGCACATCTTTCCGCTGTGGCTGATGGGAGTGTCAAAATAAATCCGGATATTTTCCGGTGCCTGGCCAGCCATAAATTCCAGCACCCGTTCCATTGCTCTTTCAAGCACTTCCCATTTCAATTTCTTACGGTGCAGTTCTGACACATCGCGCAAAAAGCCGTCCAGTCCCACAAAAACAGGATTCCCGTTCAGATAGCTGCCCACTGTCCGGCATACATTAAAACCATCCAGTGTCCAAACGGTATGTTGTGGCGCCTCCGTAATCTTTTTGGAAAGCCGCCGGGTGATTTGTTGTTCCGTGGCCATCCCGCGGTACAGCATCACCCTTTCGTGTGCAGACAACCCGTACCGGTCACCCACCAATTGAAGCATCGCCTTGACTGGATATTCACGCGCCAGCAAATATCGGTAATCACACACCGCATCGAAAAAATGTGTCGAAAAATGCATAATTCCACCGCATTATCTATCTTTGTAAAAATATAAAATTCCGGGTATGGCACAACAAAAACTACGCATCATCAACGGGCCCAACCTGAACCTGCTGGGCACCCGCGAACCCGATATCTACGGAAATCAAACTTTTGACCGTATTTTTGAGACTTTTCAAGAAGAGTTTCCCGCATTGCAACTGGATTATTTTCAGTCGAATGTGGAAGGCGAACTCATTAACAGCCTGCATGAAGCGGCCATTTCCTGCGATGGCGTCATTCTTAATGCCGGAGCCTATACCCACACTTCGGTAGCCCTTGGCGATGCCATCAAAGCCATTGCCATTCCCGTCATTGAAGTACACATCAGTAACATTTTTTCGCGCGAAGATTTCCGCCATGTATCCTATATTGCCCCATACTGCATCGGGTCCATCATGGGCTTTGGTATTGATTCGTACCGCTTGGCACTGCAATATTTTACCCGATTTTTGAAATAATATCTTTTTCTGGCGGCCCGGGGGTTCTCTGCTTACCAACAAAATCTTGTTCTGTGAGGGTGTGCAAAATATTGTTTCCGGCCTTGCCAAGCTACTTTCGACTCACACCACATGGATTTTCCACCTGTCAGGATACCACTAAGGCTCCAAAAGGGAGGTCTATGAAACCGTGCCGCAGAAACGGGAAATAAAGGCAATCCTTTACCAGAAAAAATCAGATACTCTATTCTTGAGTAAATCGCAAAGAGTCTAGTCGGTCGAAAGTGGTGATTCCTTTTAAAAACCGGTCGGCCACAATACTGCCCCTATATATTTGCGAAACACTGTGTTGTTGCAGTTGTTTTCTCTTCCGTATGAGTGTTTTCAAATGACCGTAAACATAAAAATGGGCTTTAACGATGGCCAGAATATCCTTGAAATCTCCTTGGAACAAAAACCGCATTCCGGCCAGGCCGTCCAGCAACAAACGGAGGAATACGACTTTCCAAATTTCTGCGGAAGGCAGATTTTTTAATAGCAACATCAGGTTGTTACGAAAATTTAGATACGTCTTGTGTGGAGAATTTTGAGGTAAGGTGCCGCCACCCACATGAAAAACCATTGAAGCCGGTTGCACCATAATTTTGTACCCTGCATTTTTGGCCCGCCAGCAAAAATCAATTTCTTCCATGTGGGCAAAAAAGTCTTCGTCCAGCCCTCCCAGTTTGTGATAAATGTCTGCCCTGACAAACAGGCAGGCGCCGGTGGCCCAAAAGACCTCCCGGGCATCATCGTATTGCCCTGTATCTCTCTCCACTGTCTCGAAGATACGCCCGCGGCAAAAAGGATAACCCCAACGGTCGATAAAACCGCCCGAAGCGCCGGCATATTCAAAATAATCTTTTCTGAAAACCGAACGAATCTTCGGCTGGCAAGCGGCAATATTTTTGTCCGAATCCATAAGTGCCACCACGGGTTGCCACCAACCGGGCGTTACCTCTATGTCCGAATTCAACAGCACGTAATAATCGGACTTTACCTGTTGTAGTGCCCAATTGTATCCTCCGGCAAACCCTTCATTTTCCTTGTTTATCAGCAACCTGATGCCTGGGAATTGCTGTTTCATAAATGCTACGGAACCATCGGCAGAAGCATTGTCGGCCACCACAATTTCGGCATCCCCCTGATGTTGCAAAACTACTGGAAGATATTTTTTCAGGAAGGCAATCCCGTTATAATTTAAAATGACAATGGCAACTTTCGGCATAAAATTTTGGTTCTATCTTGCAAAAATAAACAAGTTCCGGTATTTTGCCCCGGCTTCTCCTTTCTCAAATCACTCAAATCAAATGCCCGTTGCCGTTTCGGCTGACCGCGTTTTTTACCGTTTCAATCGTCTGTTCTGCCGTTTCATTGTTCACGTTACCGTTTTATACCATCATGCTGGTGTATCAGGCGTCCACGCCTGAAACTACTTTAAAAAATAAGATTTTCTTCACAAAGAAAGATTTAAAATCAGAGAATCGAAAAATTTTAAAACCCAACAGCAGAAGAACAAAAAAGATGTAAATTTGCGGCGGTCTTGAAAACCGTTGATGTTTTTTGAAATATTGGAGAGTTGGCAGAG
>CAYYRE010000103.1:0-11052 GCA_964473895.1 uncultured Lentimicrobiaceae bacterium
CTTCCTTTTTAACCCTACCGAGCACAAAAGCATTGTACAAAAACAGGGCGACGATGGTAATCACGCCGATCGTGCTGAATATCACCCAAATCCGATAAGGATGATAGGTATTCCACAGCAATTGGGTTAACCCTTGCTGATTGGTGTGCAACAATTCGGCAGCCCGTTTCATATAATCGTTTTGGGTAAACTGTTCGGTGATAGCAGGTATGTGCAGACCTTGTTTGGCCACATAATGTTGCAGCAAGGAGACTTTATCGGCCATGGATTGGTACACAGGGCCCGAAAAATATCCGGCCAGTTTGTTTCCTACGGCTACAGGTAAAAAGGAAGTCCCCATATACAACGCCTCTTTCCCTTTGGGGGCTATCCGGCCAATGTATTCCGTAAATTTCGGTGAGCTGGCCATTTCGCCAATGGCAAAAATGAAAATACCGAGAATGACATAAAATCCGTTGCTCGTAGCAAATGAAAGTCCAATACCTACCGACACCACCATAATACCCGAAATAATGGCATTGACCGGTTTCATACGCATAACAAGGGATGAGATGATAATCTGAAACAGGATGATAAACCCGGCATCGAGATTTACCATCATTTCAGGGGCTATCGTCCCCGCTTTGGTTCCCACTGCCGAAGCAATATCCGGAGAAATACCGGCCAGCCACTGGTAAATCATGTGTGTATTGACCCATTGGTCGATAAAATTGGGCAGGGTGTAAAACAACTGGTTGAACATGGTCCAGAACCCAATCATAATAATCAGAAAAACCGTGAGTTTCATATCGGCCAAAGCCATAACAATATTTTTAATGGATTTGCCGATAGAATGCCAAAAGGGGTCCGTATTTTTCTGACGGTCGGGTTCTTTATAAAAAAACAAGGCCAGCAGGATGTTCACCAGAATGGCCGATGCGGCCATGATAAAAACGATTTTCCAACCGTAAATATGGCGCAATTTCGAAGAGAAAACCGGCCCCACAAACCCACCGATATTCACAATCATATAAAAAATGCCAAAGCCAATGGAGGAGGTAGTATCATCGGTGGTTTTAGCTACAGTTGCCGAAACAATGGGCTTAAAAATGGCCGCACCGAGCGCCACCAACAAAAAAGCGCCGTACACCGCCGTATAAGTCTTTACACTTCCCATCAGGTAATAACTCGAAGAGAGGATAACAAAAGCGATGATCAACATGCGTTTGTAGCCGAAACGGTCGGCCAAAGCTCCCGTCAACAAAGGCAGGAAATACAAAATGGCCGTAACGGTACCCATCATATCGCCTTTTTGCGATTGGGTAAAACCCAACGCCCCCGTATCTGTCGATTGGGTAAGGTAAAGAGCCAAAACGGCAAACATCCCGTACCAGGCCCAGCGTTCAAACAATTCCATGGAGTTGGCAACCCAGAAAGTACGGGGAAATTTCTTAAAAACTGCGCTAATCTTTGTCATTTTTTATTGCGGTTAATTTTTTAAGGGGCGAAGATACAAATAATGATGAATTTTGTTCATCAAGGAGTCCGCAAGGCCGGTCATCTCCCGTACCTGTTGAAAACTACGGAATCCGCCCGCTTTGTTCCGGGCATTCAACAGTTTTTTGGTGGTGACGTAATCAATATACGGATGATGCAGCAATTGTTTGAAAGAGGCCGTGTTGAGATTGATTTTTCTGATCTTTGCCGTATCAATCACAACATAACGTTCCACGGCACGGTAAATTGAAGCTTTCATTCCGTACACTTCGAGAAGTTGTTTTGATGTGTAAAAACCGCCGAGCAGATGACGGTATTTAACAATCCTGGCACAAAGCCAAGCAGGCAACAACAGGTTTTTCCGTAGCAAGGAGGTATCGGCACTGTTAAGCTCCGTCTGGTGCCGGATTCTCTTTTTCGGAACTTTTGGGGTTTTCACAGAGCGGTCCAGACGGATATAGGGTTCGAGCACCGTATATTCGGCAGAAGAAATCCCGTGAATTTTTTGAAAATCTTCCTTTTGGCGAAAATGTCCTCCCCGGGCAAGATACCGCATAATGGTACGGGCCTGACGGGCATTCAGCCCCAGTTGCAAACACTGTTTTTCATTCAACCGGTTGGGATAAAAAGGAAACGGATGAAGCAATTGCCTGGCCTGGGCCACCGAAAGTTTTCCCGATTTTTGTAACCGCAAAAGGTGCAACGAATCTTCCATTTTTTTCCGGGCGGTTACAAATGCACTTACCGCCCGGTCATAACGGCTGAAATCTTCTTTTCCGGCCGGGAAAAAAGAGGGCAAAAACCATTGAAACAACAACAGGAACACAAGGAGTAAAAGCAGTACGGCAATCCCGCGCTGTTCGTTTTTGTGCAATGTCAGGAATTCACGAATCCAGTGTTGAAAAGGGTTACGCATGACGGCATTCCTTTGTTTTCAGGGCTTTCTTCCGAAACAAAGGTAATGATTTTACCGTAAAACAGCCCCCTGTTATTCTTCTCTTTCCTTGTCCGATTTCGGCGGGGTTCGCAATACCCGCAGAAAAAAATAGGCCGTAACCAGTGTTACCGTGGTTTGTACGACAACCATAAAGATCAGTGCATCCGTACTCATAGCTCTGTAATTTTAGAAGTATTCTTTTTGTTTTTGGAGGCAATGTGTACCAAAACCGCAAGGCCTACGAAAGTAAGGGTCAACAGTAATCGCGACATGTCTTTGAAAAACAACACCGTGGGGGTACCGTTTTTAAACCACACCCAAGGCTGGTTCAGGTGAAAGACCTGTGAAACGATACTGTCGCCGGCAAAAGGCCAGGTTCCTTGCGTAAAAAGCTGATGAAAAGCCAGTTGCCAATCGCTCATGCCGCCACCCATAGGCTTTATCAAAGCGCTTAAAAAAATAACGATGATAAACAACGGTGTAACCCATTTGATAATGGGTTTGTAAATGAGCGGAATTTTAATATCTGCCCCGCGTTTGATTTCTTTCCAACCTTCATCAATGCCAATGACCCACGAAAAGAGGATGATTTCGCCAAGGGCAAAGACCACCAGCGCGACGGTTCCTGTCCAATAATCGTATTCGCTGAATACCCCCATTTGAAAAAACAAAATGGTGGGAACCGCCAGCACAAAAACCACGGCGCCCAACACCATGGCTGCTTTCCGGCGCCCCATATTAAATTCGTCTTCCATGAAAGCCATAAAAGGCGACCCCATGGCCAGCGAAGAGGTAATGCCGGCAAAAAACAAAAGTCCGAACCACGCAATGCCCGACAAGGTAGCCAATAGCGGCCCCCACTGGTTAAACAGGTAAGGCATGGTTTTAAAGGCCATCATAAAACCGGCATTTTGTTTTACCCAGTCCAGCCCCATGTAACCCACTGCTATGGGAATTACTATGGAAGCGCCGAGGACGATTTCCACAAACTCGTTCATCCATCCGGCCGACATGGCATTCAGGGCAATGTCATCATTTTTTTTCACATAAGAAGCGTAACAATGTATGGTTCCCATGCCCACCGACAGCGTGAAAAAGATTTGGCCGGCTGCTGCCAGCCACACCTTGGGATCCGACAGGCTGGTCAGGTTGGGTTTCCATAAAAATTCGAGGCCGAGGTGCGAATTACAGGTGGCACATCCCGGAACACCCGTTGCGCCAAGGGTAACGGCACGAATGGCCAAAAACACACCGAAAATAAGAAGCAACGGCATGGCAATTTTGGCCACCAGCTCCACCCCACCGCTGAGTCCCCGCGAAAGAATGTAAATATTGATAACGAGTGTTATCACAAAAGCAATAATGGCCCATGTGGGGAAGTTAATGGCCACCGCTCCCGGTGCAACGGAAGCATGGACTCCGGCATACTGGTCAAAAGCGGCACTCACCTGATGGCGGGTCATCCCGTTAAAACTCTGGGCTATGGATTTAAAAGTGTACGACAAGGTCCACGATTCGATGTAAGTGTAATACGAAACAATGCCGATATTGGTAAAAATTCCGAAAACACCCACATATTTCCATATTCTTTTCTTCGACAAGCTGTTAAAGATAAACGGGGTGGAGTGGCTGCCCCTGACGCCGCCATACCTTCCCTGCGCCCACTCAATCCACAACAGGGGCAATCCCATGAGCAAAAACGAAACAAGATAAGGAATAATAAAGGCGCCGCCGCCGTTTTGCACTGCCTGGACAGGAAACCGGAGAAAGTTTCCCAGCCCCACCGCATTGCCTGCCATGGCGAGGATAAGTCCTACCCGCGAACCCCAGGCTTCTTTTACTTTTGCCATTGTAATTTCAGTTTTTCTTCCCCAACAGATGAATAATTAAAACTGCAAGTATAAGAATTTGTCGGCTTTTCCGGCTTTTCTTTCGTGATTTTATATCAACTCCAAATAGGCTTTCCCTTTTTGACCGGCAAAACCCTTATCTGAAAACGACAAATTGTCCCGAATAACTCCGATTGTCCCCTTCAGCCATTAAATAATACAAACCATCCGGCAGGCCGTGCAGTTTGATGGTACACAAGTGACCCACAACATCCGCTTCGGAAGAGAATACACACCGCCCATCCGAAGAAAAAATGGCTATCCGCAACCGGTTTTCATGAACGGGCAACATAAAACGCAAATCATCGCTCACCGGATTGGGCATAATGAGCAGTTTTTTAAAACCGCTTTTGGGCTCGGCGACGTCCGTAACCACTCCCGGGCGCCCGTGAAAAAACTCCAATCCCCCGCTGAAATTCCCCGCAACCATTTCGGGCTTCCCGTCTGCATTGATATCGGCCATAGCCGCAGCCGTCCGGATGCCCCTGTCGAAAGAAACACCCGTGGTATCCAACAAAATTCCAAGGCTGTCGGATGCGGTGAATTTCCCGGACAGATTTCCATCGATATGCGAAAAGTAAAACAGCTTCCCTTGTTCCGACCCCACCACCAGCCGTGTATAACCCGAAGCATCACGGTAAAAACAAGGGGTACTGTAACCATCGTAACTCAAGTTGTAATCCGTCACGTTGATTTTACCAAGGCTGTCGGTAACATACGAAAAACGGGGATTGTCTTTGGGACCATCGTTGTGGTAATAGGTAAGATTTCCCGCTTTTTGTCCGATAATCAAATCGGGACGTCCATCTTTATCCAAATCAAACAAAACCGGTGCACTAAAAGCTTTCACTTGGATGTTTTGATAATTGGTATCGGCCACCACCAACTTGCCATCTCCTTCATTCTTCACAAAAATCAGGTTTCCACGGGCATTGCCCACCAGCATATCCGTCAGGCCATCGCCGTTCAAATCGGCAAAAGCCGGATAAAGGCCTTGCCAGTGATGAGAAAAAAGTTTTCCGAAGTCCGCGTCCTGCGGCTCAAACACGGGATGCTGCAACGTACCGATATTTTTATACCATACAATTTGTGAAAAATAGACCGAGTGCAAAATATAGTGGTCGTAATACGACCGTTGGTAAGTACCGTAATTCCCAAGAAACATATCGGTTTTTCCGTCATGATCCCAGTCGTAAAAAACAGGATAAGCCCCCGAACCGGCATCAATCATTTGGTCTTGCAGAAAATTTTTGGTCACCAGGTTAAAATGGGGCTTGCTGTTGCTCCCCGAATTCAAAAACAGCCATACCGAATGTTTGTTTTGCGATACGTACAGTCCGGGGTCAAACGGCGAAACGAGCAAGTCTTTTACGCCATCGTTGTTCACATCGATGTAGGCGGCTGCCGGCATGGAAAAAAGGCGAATGGGTTCGCCGTAATCAGGAAAAAGGGTATCATACGAAATGATGACGGCCGAATCTTTGGTACCGCCGTTGATCAAAGCAAACAATCCGGGATAATCCACGTCGCCGAGCAGCAGGTCCAGAACGCCATCATCATTCAAATCCAGCATACAAAAAGTGGAACCCGTATGCCGTTTTTTTTGCATCGACTTCTCTCCCACCGGATCATAAGGGTCAATGCGGTTGGCACCGCTCACACAACTGTCGAGGTACAAAGCATTGGACTCGTCGCTTTCGGCAAAGTGTCCCTAGCAATATTCGGTTTTTACATAATCCAGCGAATCGGCATTGCCGTATTTTTCTTCGGACATGTTTTTGTTGTACTCCACAAAAGAGCCCAATCCCCAAAAAGAAAGAATATCCAAATCCCCATCGCCATCCACATCCACAATACCGGGATAATCGGCATAGGTAACATACAAATTGACCTTTCCGCCTTCGGATTGGGAAACAAGGTAGGGATAAATTTCGCGATGAAACATCAGGCGGTGGTCGTCCGAAACGTTTTTGTACACAATGATGCCGGCCCATCCCGGCGAATAGGTAAAAATATCGACTTTTCCATCGCCATTGTAATCGGTAAAAATGGCCCAGTCGTACAATGGCGGGAAATCTTTCACATAATGCTGCTGCAGCGAATAACCGGTTTCGCCGGGTTTGCCGTTGTTGATAAAGCACATGATCCGGTTGCCCTGCCGGTCGAAAGCCACAAGGTCTTTGATACCATCGCGGTTAATATCCACGGCACCAAACTGTATACTGTTCATGCCACCCGCCCAGGGATATTTCAGGTTTTCCGCACCGTTTTGCATTGTACGAACCGCAGGTAGCGATTGGGCTTCGGAAAAAAAAGCCAAAAGCATTAAAAAAACCGCTAATACCAGACGTTTATTCATTGGTCCGGTAAAAATACAGGTTTTTCCTGTGCATTCTTTTTCGAAACAAGGAATATTCATTCGCCTGCGTATAAAATGTTTTCGTGTATCTTTGAAAAAAAATTTCAAAGGAATGGAAACCTCACCGCTTACCGCTATTTCGCCGGTTGACGGCCGCTATCACGGCAAAACAAAAGTCCTTTCCGCTTTTTTTTCGGAATATGCCCTTTTCCGTTACCGAACCCGGGTGGAGATAGAATATTTTATTGCTTTATGCGAACTGCCACTACCCGGTCTGGAAGCTTTTGATATCACCCGTTTTTCTGCTTTGCGCAAAATCTATCAGGATTTCAGCATGGCAGACGCCGAAGCCATCAAAACCATAGAAAAAACCACCAACCACGATGTGAAAGCCGTGGAGTACTTTGTAAAAGAAAAAATGGAAACGGCCGGTTGGGGCAAGTTTAAAGAATTTGTTCATTTCGGGCTCACTTCACAAGACATTAATAATACGGCGGTACCGCTTTCGCTGAAGGAAGCCCATGTTCAGGAAATCTATCCCCGGCTGCAGAAACTGGTACACCAACTGCTGCAACAGGCATTCCGCTGGAAAGAGGTACCCATGTTGGCCCGGACACACGGGCAACCGGCATCGCCCACCCGTCTCGGAAAAGAAATTTATGTTTTTGTAGAACGGCTCGAAAACCAAATGGAAATGCTGCAAAGTATTCCCTTTTCCGGAAAATTCGGCGGCGCCACAGGCAACATGAACGCCCATGTAGTCACTTACCCTGATATCGACTGGGAAAACTTTGCCAAAGATTTTGTGGAAAAGCGATTGGGTTTGCACCGTCAAAAAACCACCACCCAAATTGAACATTACGATAATTTGGCAGCCTATTTCGATACATTGAAACGCATCGGTAATATTCTGATGGATTTGAGCCGCGACCTGTGGCTTTACATCTCCATGGATTATTTCAAACAAAAGATCAAACCGGGCGAAGTGGGATCATCGGCCATGCCGCACAAGGTAAACCCCATTGACTTTGAAAATGCTGAAGGTAACCTTGGTTTGGCCAATGCCCTTTTCGCACATTTGGCCGGAAAACTTCCGGTTTCGCGCTTACAGCGCGACCTGACCGATTCGACCGTCCTACGCAACATCGGTGTGCCTTTGGCCCATTTGCTTATTGCACTGCAATCGCTGGAAAAAGGATTGGACAAGTTGATCCTGAACGAAGAAAAAATAAGCGAAGACTTGGAAAACAACTGGGCCGTGGTGGCCGAAGCCATCCAAAATATTTTACGGCGCGAGCACTATCCGCAACCTTACGAAACGCTGAAAGCCCTTACCCGTACCCACCAAAAAATCAACGAAAAAACCCTGCACGATTTTATTGACCGGCTGGAAATTCCCCAAAGGGTTAAAAATGAGCTGAAAGCCATCCGCCCGGAAAATTACACCGGACTGGAATTAATTTAAAACATACCAGCAACAAAACCGGACAGTATTATGATACAATTTGCAGAGAATATTTCTTTAAAAAAATACAATACGTTTGGCGTGAATGCCCACGCCCGTTATTTTGTGTCTGTTTCGGCCTATGAGGAGCTGGTGAGTTTGATAAAAAATTTTGACCCGGGAGAAAACCGTCACCTCATCATTGGTTCGGGGAGCAACCTGCTGTTTACAACCCATTTCGATGGATGGGTTCTGCACAACAACATCCGAGGCATCCGGATGACCGGTGAAACGGAAAACGAAGTTTTTATTACGGCCGGAAGCGGTGAAAAATGGAGTCATCTGGTGGACTTTACCGTAAGCCGGGGATGGGGAGGATTGGAAAATCTGAGTTTGATTCCGGGAACCGTGGGCGCTGCACCGGTACAAAATATCGGGGCTTACGGTACGGAACAAAAGGATGCTTTCGTCCGGCTGGAAGCCTGTAACCTGTTTACAGGAAAAATTTGCCAATTCAACGCCATGGAATGCGATTTCGGCTATCGCCACAGTATCTTTAAAGCAGACGAAAAAGGAAAATGGTTTGTTTTGAACGTCACTTACCGCCTGAAAAAGAATCCTGTCCCGGTGTTGGATTACGCCCCCTTGCGGCAAGCATTCAGAGATAAAAACCCCGGAGAGATTACCATCAAAGCAGTGAGCGAAGTGGTAAAAAAAATTCGCCGGTCAAAGCTTCCCGATCCGGAAACGCTGGGCAACGCCGGTAGTTTTTTTAAAAATCCGGTGGTTTTCAAAGAGAAATTCCAACAGTTGCAAAAGCAGTACCCCAACATACCCTCTTACCCTGCCCAAAACGGAAAAGTAAAAATTCCGGCCGGATGGCTCATCGAACAAACCGGATGGAAAGGAAGGCAACGAGGCCATGCAGGAGTTCATCACGCACAAGCACTGGTTCTTGTAAACCTGGGAAAAGCCACAGGACAAGAGATATGGGAACTTGCCCAAAACATCCAAGAAGATGTTTTTCAAAAATTCGGCATCCGGCTGGAGCCGGAAGTTCTTATTTTATAGAAGTTGTTTAAAGTTTACAAAACATAAATTTCCCCTGTAAAAAAACCATTTTGCCATAAAGATAAAATGCAAAATCTTTTTTTACAGGGGGAACCGCTTCGCTTTCCCATAAAATTTTTTTCATTCGTCTGTGTGTAATTTCGAATGAAAAAATTTCATGTACATTTGCTAAGAACCTGATCAATCAGCAAATAAATGTCTTTTTTATATACCTACCCCTACACCCCTTCAAGAAGGGGAATATTCGGTATTTATTTGCTGATTGATAATACGTTATAAATAATATTTTCAGATAAACTTTAAACAATTGTTACTACTCAGCAGCCATTAAGTTTTGATTAGCCAGGCACAATAGCATATCAAAAACATTTTGAGAGTTTTTTAGGCTTGTGTCAATTACAGAACGGATAACGGCGTAATGATTGGCAAAATCAATTGTCTTGAACTGATTTGAGATTTTCATTTTCACTTTTGCATTTCTGATGGCTCTTTCCGAGCCGTTGTTGTCAGGGGGGACTTCTACATGGTACAGGAATGTTAAAAGGGAATCCCTGTGTTTTATCAGCCTTTTTATGAATGCCCTGAGTTTTCGATGTTGGTTTCTGTAGTCAACATTTAATAATTCAGACAACCGGTTTTCAAATTCTTCTACCTTTGGGTTTACCCCTCCATAATCATCCTTTGTCATTTGCCGTTTATAAGAAATGGCTTCTTTAAAAACACTCTTTAATCGGGTTGCCCATTTACTTTTAAAGGTTTGTTCAAAATTTTTCAACTCCCTCATCAAATGCGCAAGGCATAATTGTTTGGCCAGTGTTTTTGTTTTCAGTTGTGCTGCCAAACTATCGGTTACGTATATTGACATGGGTAAACCATTGACAAATGTTTCAACAATATTTTGATAGCCTCTGGTATAAGCTGCCTTAATGAAAGTATAAGAAGTATTTTGAAAAACCCAAAACCAAGCTTTGTTACCATTTACCCTTATACCGGTTTCATCTCCTCCAACAACCTTCGATGTGGCTATTTTTTCTTTTATGGTTTCATAGGCCGGCTTAGCCTTACCGCTCATTGATTTTATGATATTGTATATCGTTCCTTCGCTTAAGGTAAATCCCATGATGTCCCTTAAAAAGCCTTTTATCCTGTTCGATGGCATGTATTGGTATACCGATAAATAGGTTATCAGCGACTGTATGTTTTTGCCGTATTGGATATTCGCCCGTAAGTGCGCCGGCAAGTCGGATGTGGTTTGTGTGCCACATTTATCACATGTACAACTGAAGGACTGGTATTCTATGACTTTAGGCTTAATTGGGGGAATAATTATTTCCTGTTTCCTTTCATTCAACCTAAAGACACTTTCGCTATGAAATTCTTCTCCACATTGTTTGCAATATTTGGGAATATATTTTTGAATCTCATCCGGTTCTTCGTTCATCTTAAGTGTGCTCCCTTTGTGGCCATACTGTCCACCGCTTTTTTTGCCTGTCTTTTTCCGAAGATTGAATTTATTACTCCTGCCATAATCCTGTGAACTCGGTGTGGAACTTGTATCGCTTTTACGTCCGTTCTTAAGTAATTCTATTTCAATGCGCAAATCTTTTATTTCAGAGTGCAATATTTCTATGACAGATAAAGCTTTCGATAATTGTTTTCGTAACTGGAAGTTCTCTTCCTTGAGGGATTCATACTCCTTTTTCGATATGGTAATCATTTCTTCGATAGCTCAAAGAAACTCGATTCCTTTATGCACCTGTCATTGATTTTCAAAATTCTATTCACAATCTTTTGTTAATTTCGCTGCTGCTGAGTAGTAACAAAAATTGTTTTACCATTTTACAGGATCAAAGAATTAATAAATACCCAATTTTTT
>CAYYRE010000104.1:0-10827 GCA_964473895.1 uncultured Lentimicrobiaceae bacterium
CATGTTACAGATACTGTTAACGTTTTTTTTGTTGTGAAATCCAATGACAGCATTACGCATGTTTCGGTAAGAAAGGATCCCGCCCAACTGGATGCTTACGATTATGAAGCCATGCGGGTGGTAAGAATTCTTCCCGTTTTGAAGCCGGCGGTTCTTGATAACGAGCCGGTATCTGTACAGCTTTATGTACCTGTGGTATTTAACTATAGGGAGGTAGATACTACGACGGCAAAAACTTTTCGTGCCACTTTTGACGGCAAAACGTTTTCTTATTATCGACAGGGAATGGTTGATGTGGCTGATACATTTCCTGAATTTCCCGGAGGAGTGAAGGCTTTGATGCAGTATCTTGGAGTACACTTGAAGTATCCTGATGCCGCCAAAAGGATGCATTTACAGGGCAAGGTTTTTATGCAATTTATTGTGGAACGCGATGGTAGTATCACGCATATTCGTGTGGTGAGAGGGGTTTCTCCATCATTAAATGCTGCAGCTGTAAAAGTCATTCGTGACATGCCAAAGTGGACCCCTGGATTCCTGCATGGGAAACCGATACGTATGACCTTTAATTTGCCGATTAAGTTTACAATGGAATAGTTTTTCAAATTCTTCGGGATTATAGTACCTTGGTTATTCATACCTCAGTGCTTCCGCAGGATTTCGGCGGGCTGCCCGAAACGTAAAAACAGAGACCACGCCGATAACGGCAGCCGATACCAAAACGGCTGCCAAAACAAATATCCACCATTTCAGTGTAACGGCATAAGCATATTGTTGTAACCAGAGTTTTGAGATTTGCCGGGAAACGGGAATAAAAATTACCAGTGCTATGGCGATGGTCCACATAAAAACCTTATTTAACAACAGAATCAACGACTTTTCGGATGCCCCGTTTACCTTGCGGATACCCAGCTCTTTCGTGCGCGCATGAATCATGCTCAGTGTAAACCCGACAAGACCGGCCAGCGTAATCAGTGCTGCCAAAATCGAGAAAAAGCTTACGGTGTTTTTAACCGCACGGTCAAACCGGTAGTTTTCCCGAAGGGAAGTGTTGTAATACTTCACCTGGACAATCTGGCCGGGAACGATGCGTTGAATGGTTTGCTGTATTTTCTTCACTGTGCTTAACATCCCGGCGGAGGCAATGCGTACCGTTACTACGGAATAAACCGAAGGCCTGTCGTACCGGCTGAACACGACCGGTTGCATAGCCGAGTGCAGCGAGCCCGAAACAATATCATTTACGACACCTCGAATGACAACAGGCGACTTGTAGAAATACAATGTTTTGCCCACCGGGTTTTTGAGATGAAAGAGTTTTGCCGTCTGACGTGTAATAACCACACTGTTTTTCCTCACCATCCGGCTAAAACCGGGACCTTCCAACTTCATTTTTAGTGTGGAAAAGAAATTATCATCCACGAAAATGTTCCGTACGATTTTTGCATTTTGCCCATCCGGACCGGATGAAAAGCTGTTTCCGGAAAGCCCCCACAGCGGAATGGCATCGGAAAGACATACCGATACTACCCGGGGAAGTTTTGCTATTTCACTTTTTATGACCTCATCTTTCGTGTATAAGGGTTTGTTTTGTAGTTCGATATAAACCAAATGGCTTGCATCGTACCCTCTGTTAAAATGCCGGATAAAGTTGAATTGGCTGTTGATGAAAAACAGAAAAATAAACAAACTCAGCGAAATACCGATTTGAAGCGTAAGCAACACCCGCTGCAGATTTGTATTCATGGGGGACTTGTAAACAGACGCTGTTTTTTGCGTGGCCATAAAATAACGTATGGACCATCGGACAGGGATCATGTAAATTACAACAAAGGCAATGGCAAATACCAGCAAAAACAAAAGCAGAAACGACCGGTTTGTCAATGCTTCCATGATACTAAACCGGAAATTGGTTTCAAGAAACGGATTTATGAATACCCAAAAGAGGACTGCCACCGCCGACGAGGCAAGCATATAAAGCAGGGTTTCGTTAAAGATAAACTGATGGATGTCAAGGCCCGAAGCACCGAGGGTGCGATGAATGGCAATTTCTTTCATAAATTTCCCGTACCCTGCCAATATCAGTAACAACGAGTTGAAACAGACCAACCCGAATACCAGCATGCCAATAAATATCATGATGGAATAAGTGATTTTTTTCTCAGGGTTGATGATAAAAGTTGCTTTGGTAAGAGGAATGAGCCGGTAGGTCGAAAAAAATCCTTGGGCTTCATCGGCATCCACATTGTAATATTTTCGTAAAAGGGCGGGCAGGGTTTTTTCTATTTCACGGGGGCCGGCACCCCGGGCGAGTTTCACAAAACCCCGGAAACTGTCGCCACCGTTCCAACCCATATACAGCCGGTGCTCGTCTTTCAAAGTGGCAAACGAAATCAGCACATCGGCCCGGAAACTTGAATTGGCAGGCCAGTTTTCGATAACGCCGGTGATGACAATCGGGCGTACTTCGTTCAGGAAGATGATTTTGCCTATGGCAGCACTACTGTTGCCAAACAGTTTGACGGCCAGCTTTTGTGTGATGACGGCACTGTTTTTTATCCGTAACGATGCCCCGGAAGAGCCGCTGAGAAACCTTCGGCGAAAAACCCGAAAGAACAGTGAATCGGCATACAGGGTGTTGGCTTCTGTCAGTGATTCGCCTGTTTTGTAATTTGTTTTGTCGTTGTAAAAAACGACCGTTCCCGCCTCAACCCGGGGGAAATCTTTCACCATAGCCGGGATAAGAGGCTGTACGAGTGTCGCATACGTTCCGCTGAAGTTGGGGGACTTAAAATTATCAAAAACCTGATAAATGCGGTTCTTTCCCGGATAAAAACGATCAGTACTCAATGCGTTTAGAGCAATATAAAAAAGCACCAGCGCACTGGCCATGCCCATACCCATACTGATAATCCGCAGGGATGCCGTCAGCTTCTGTGATTTTAGCCTTTTGAATACAATAAAAATATGGTTCATGATTTTTGGGATTAACGGTAGGGATTATTCCGTTCTGAGCGATTGAACGGGGTTTTGTTTTGCCGCATGCCAGGTAAACCAGCTTGTGGCGGTCAATGCAATGAAAAGGACAAAAATCCCCGACAGGGCAAAAATCCACCAGCTTAAATCCGTTTTGTAAGCAAACCCTTCAAGCCATTTTTTCAGTGCGAAATAGGCCATGGGCGAGGCAATGACAAAGGCAATAAGGATTTGTTTTATAAAATCGGTTTGGAGCATTTTAACAATTTCAAAAATCGAAGCACCATTGACACGGCGGATGCCTATTTCTTTGGTACGCAGACGTGTGGTAAAAATGACAAGCCCCAGTAAACCAATCACAGACAGTAAAATGCTCCAAACGGTGACAAACCGGATAAAGCTGGATATCCGCTCTTCTTTTTGGTACAACCCGTTCAGCGAAGCATCTAAAAATTTAAAATTAAAGGCCTGAACGGGTTCAAATTTTTCCCAAACGGATTTGATATACCGGATAGTTTGCGTCAGGTTTTCGGGTTTTATTCTGAGCAGCAACCGGTATCTCCTGCCATCGTAAAGCCAAAAAGCCATGGGGGTGATTTCTTCTTTTAATGACGAAAAATTGAAATCTTTGGCAACGCCGACTACCCGGCCATCGGCTTTAAAGCCGTAAATCCTTTCTTCCAACGGTTTTTTCCAGCCGAACATTTCCACGGCTTTTTCATTTAAGATAAACGACCCTTTGTCGGCTTTCAGATTAAGGGAAAACGGCCGGCCTTTTATTATTTTAATGTGAAAAAAGTCTGTAAAATGTTCGTCCACCGGCCAGCAATAAAAGTTGATTTGCTTTCCGTTTACCTCTCTGCCCCAGCTCATTCCCACATTTCCGGGGACAAATTGGGAATAGGTATAAGCTGTGATATTCCTGTTTTTCAGCAATTCGTTGGCAAAAGTCCGGTAATGCTCCCTGATTTTTTCGGTAGTCCGCAGGTAGATGACGTTTTTTTTGTTGATCCCGATGTCGTAATTGTGCCAAAATAGAATCTGTTTGCTGATCCCTACGGAAGCAATAACAAGGGCAATGGCCATGACAAATTGAATATCCAAAAGGAGGATGCGAATGCCTTTGCCTTTGTTTTGTAATGTAAAAGCACCGTGGACCGATTGCGCAAGCGGGGGCGAATTCATATAGAAAGCGGGATAAATTCCGGCAAGGATGCCAAACAAAAGGGCCATCAGCAAAAAATAGAGATAAAATTGCGGGCGGTGGTCGAATCCCAATCCGTCAATACCCAGATTTTGTTGAAGATAAGGCGATAAAAATCTGTGTGCAACAAAAGATAGCAGAAGGGCAAAAAGCGATACCATCACCGCTTCGATGATAATTTGGGCGAAAACCGCACGCTTTCCCGCCCCGAAAACCCTTTTCATGGTGAGTGCCCTGGATTTCTGAAAAGCCTGGGCCGTGGTCAGGTTGACCACATTGACCATTCCCATGATGAATAATACACCAATCAACACCATTAAAACGTCCAGCGTTTTTTTGTTGACAATGTTAAAGTTGGCGTTGGAAGAAAAGTGCAGGGCCGAAAGTGGCTGAAGGTGAAACAGGGTTTTCCGGGGCCGGCGGTTGTCGTTGTCTTTAAAATAATCCTGAAAATCCCGGATGGCACTGATTTTTTGTTCCAGTCGCGGAATGTCGGCATGAGGGTTTACACGGCAAAAAACCTGAAAACTCCATTCGCTCCAGCGGCTGGCAAAGTTGCCTGGCCTTTGCGTTATGGTGGCAAAAGAGCAGATGAAACCGGCATGAAACGAAGCATTTTCGGGGATGTCTTCCATAACGCCGGTAACCGTGAAAGGCTTGCGGCTCAAAAGCACTTTTTGGCCGATGGGATTTTCTTTTCCGAACAGCTTCCGGGCAAGGCTTTTTGCCAAAACAACCGTTCGAGGATTGGTGAGGGCCGAATCTTTTGCGCCTTGCAGCAAAGGAAAAGTAAAAATGTTGAAAATATCATTGTTTGCATACATGCCCCGTTGGTAAAAAGCAATTTTTTTTGCTTTTAATGCCGGTGTCGTAACGGAATAGTTGGTAAACCAAAAGGGTGTAATATACTCTATTTCAGAGATGTTTTCCCGGATGATGGGGGCTATTTTTGCGGGTACGGTAGTTCCTTCATTTCCGATATTGACTTTGTAAATCGTATCGTAATGCTTATTGAATGTGTCGTAGCCGTACTCATGCGAAATATACAAAACCAGCGTGATGATGCCCGTGAAAGCAATCAGCAGGCTTATTATGCTGAACACCAGCGAGGTCGGATATCTGACGATACTTTTGAAGATGGATTTTAAAGGATACATTTTGTTTTGTCTATCGGGTTTCTACTTTTTTATTCATACCTCAAAGCTTCAATCGGATTTCTTCTTGCTGCCCTGAATGTTTGCCAACTGACTGTAACAAGCGTAACAAACAGAACAATGACTCCTGCCAGTGCAAAAACCCACCAGCTTAAAGACGTTTTGTAAGGGAAATTTTCCAGCCATTTACTGATGCTGTAATAGGCTATGGGCGTTGCAATGACAAACGCAATCAGTACCCATTTGACAAAATCCAAATTCAGCATATTCACCATTTCCAGAACGGTGGCTCCGTTTACTTTCCGGATACCGATTTCTTTTGTCCGGTTGGCACAGGTTTGAATGACCTGCCCCAGTATCCCGATGAGCGTTAAAATAATGGCAATGATGGCGAGAATTCCAATCGAACCGGAAAGCTGCTGCTCCTTTTTGTATTGGGCATTAAAAAAGGCATTGTAAAACTGAAAATCAAACGGGTCTTCGGTGAAGGATGCCCATACTTTTTTTATCTGCGCTATTTGTTGATGGATATGCCCCGGTACAATTCTGATGGACAAAGTATTCGGCTTGTTGGTGTTATCATAAATCAGGCAAACGGCTTGTTGTTTTTTATGTAAAGAAGAAACGCTAAAATCATTTACAATGCCTATAACCTCATAGCCGTCTTCTCTTCCCATTTCATATTTTTTGTTTTCAATATTTTTCCATCCTAATTTTCTAATGGCTGTTTCATTAAACATACAGGCTTTATGAAAATCGCCTTTTAAAAATCGTCGTCCTTTGAGTAAATGAATCTGAAATGTATGCAGGAAACTACTATCGACCATGATGGTTTTTATGTCCATATCAATGTCCTTTTCCCCGCTTCCCATAGACAAATTGATTTCCCCCGGTGAGCCGAAACTATAAGAAGACGATTGTACAAAATTCAGGTTGTTTATTTCCGTTTTCAATGCCGCAAAGTGTTTAAACTTATAGGGTATTTCCACTTTAAGAAGGTTTTGTTGATTAAATCCCAATGCTTTGGATTCCACAAAATTTAATTGTTTTTGTATGAAGAAAACCGAGATTAACAGGGCAATGGATGCAACAAACTGGGTAGTAGTAAAAATGGTCCTTATACTGCTTTTGTTTTTTCTTTTCATGGTGCCGTGCAGCCCCTGAATGACATTTACTTTTAATAATGAATAAACGGGAATAATACTGTTAATGCCGAGAATGATGAACAGCACAGCAAGGTAAATAACAATAAACAACGGCTTTTTCAGTATTTGAATATCCACATCTCCACCGATAAGTGAGGCGAAATAATTCTTTAAAGCAAAGACAAGCAATAACGAGATGAGGGTGGATATGACGATGACAATCAGCGATTCTGTCAAATAGTAGAAAAACAGTTGTAAATGGTTGGCCCCATTGACTTTTTTAATGCTGATTTCTTTGATTTTTGAAAACTGTAATGACAGAGAGAAGTTGAGATAGTTCATTACGGAAAGAATGAGAATGATCAGGCCGATGATGGAAAGAAGACGGATAAAGGAAGGATTACCCAACCGGTTGCCGTTACCATCTATCGGTTTGGAAAGATAAATATCGGTTAATGGCTGTAAACCAAAGCGTTTTACCCTTGTTTGAAAATGTTTGATGGTTTGGTTAAAATGTTTGATAAATTGATTTTTGTCCGTATGTTTTTTTAACAAAAGGAAATGGCTCATTGGATTGTAGCAATCGCCATGGTTACAGACAGTTGACATTCTCATATTTTTATCTTCTGCATTGAGCAAATAATCGGCTGAAAGGCTGGTGTTTTTTGGAAATGCTTTGATGATGGCCGTTACTTTTACTTTAAAAAAATGATTAAAGTCAATGGTTTGTCCGAGCGGGTCTTTATCTCCAAAAAGCTTTTTTGCTGTCGCCTGTGTCAGGATGATGGAAGCTTTTCCGGAAAAAGGTTCTTTATCCATCTTCCGGAGAACGGGGATAGCGAACACTTTAAAAAAGCTGTTGGTCGTTGAAATCCCTGTTTTAAATTTTAGGCCGGGGCGATGGTTTGCCCTGAGAATGACAGGCCATTGGAATCGTTCCAAAACGCAATTGGCTTTTACTTCCGGGTAATTTTGCGAAATGACATCTTTTAGTTCGTAGCCCAGGCCGCAATCCTTTTTTTCGGCATCTATCAGGCGATAAATTCTGTTACTGTCCGGAATGTTTTGATCTACCGTTTCTTCGTTATAGACAAATAAGGCAACCAGCAGAAAAACGGTTAACCCGACCGTCAGCCCGATGATGGTTAATAGGGAGTATGCCGTGTTCTTTTTTAAATAATAATAAGCATGTTTTAAGTTTGCTACGAAAAACCTCATTTGTTCATTTTTTTAGCGTTATTATGTTAGTTGGAGGGTGAGAGGGTTGGAGGGTTGAAGGGTTGGATGGTCGTTTCATTACCGTTACCTTTTTTCACCTTTCTCACCTTTTCACCTTCTTACCTTTCCACCTTAACATTCTCTTTTACAGACCTGTTAGGTCGCTACCCGCAACCCGCCGGAGACCTGACAGGTTATTTCCACCTTCCCACCTCATTCATACCTCAAAGCTTCCACCGGATTCTTCCTTGCCGTCTTGAATGTTTGCCAACTGACTGTAACAAGCGTAATAAACAACACAATGATTCCTGCCAGCACAAAAATCCACCAGCTTAGAGTGGTTTTGTAAGCAAAGTTTTGTAACCACCTGTGCATGGCATAATAGGCTATTGGAACGGCTATTATAAAAGCAATAGTTACCCACCTTACAAAATCCCGGTTGAGCATTTTTACCATCTCGGACACCGTAGCCCCGTTCACTTTTCGGATACCAATTTCTTTGGTTTTTTGTTGGTTATAATAAAGCGATATGGCCAACATTCCCATCACGGAAATAACGATTGTCAAAAAGGCAAAATAACCGACAATTTCCGAAGTCCTTTTTTCTTTATTATACCAACTTTGTATTGTGTCATCAAAAAAATGATAACCGAACGGCATACCTCCGGTAAAATTACTATAAGCCGTTTTTACCTGATCCAGGGTTTTAATAACATTGTTTCCCTTTAGCTGCACCAGTATGCTCCATGGGTATTGCGTAGAGTCCATTTGCCTTATCATGATCATTCCTATCTTTTGGTGCAGGGAGCGATAATTGAAATCATTAATAATACCGAGAACGGGTAAAACATTTTTATAAAATTTAAAAGATTTTGGCAGGGAATCAAGTTCCAGAGTCTTTACGGCCGTCCTGTTTAGCCAGACACCATTTTTTGAATAAGCCATGCCTGTGGGATGAATCTTCATTTTCATCATGGGAAAGAACGAGGAATCGACAACAAATACCTGAAAACTCACAGGTCTCTTTTTGTAAAAAAATGAATAGTTGTTTCCCCCGTCGATAGGACTGCCTGCAACATAAGACACATTCTTTACCCCCGGTATTTTCATCAAAATATTTTTTAGTCCTTCCTCTTGCTGAGGGCTTATGGTATTATCAATCTGGATAATATTTTTTGTATTAAAGCCCGGATTGTACTTTTCCATAAAATAGGTTTGCTTTGTAATGAACAAGGCTGAGATGATAAGGACAATTACAACGGTATATTGGAACACAATCAGTATTCTTGAATAAACTCCTTTGCTTTTGCGCCTGAACCCTCCTTTTATCACTTCAACGGCATTTAACTTTGTGATGATAAGGGCAGGAATAATTCCTGACAAAAAGCCGATGATACCAACAACCAATGCCGATAAAATGAACATTTGTATTGTAATTTCGTTATGGAGGTTCAGTGTCGTATTCAGCAAACGGTTAAATGTCGGTTGTGCCAAAAAGCTAAATAATATTGCCAGTAAAAAAGCGGTAAAACTTAAAATAATAGATTCGACTACGTGCTGTGCGATGAGTTTAGTCCGGGAACTGCCAAGCAGCTTTTTAATAGCAATCTCTTTCGCTCGCATACCGTACTGGGCAATCGTTAAATTCATATAATTGATGATGGCCAATACCAATATCAAAAAGACAATTGCCGACAAAACCATGATTAAAGTTTTGCTGTTCTGTCTTATTACGCCGCTGTTCGGAATTGAACTGAAATAGGTATCAATAAACGGTTCAAATGCAACGGTTTTAACCCTTCCATCCTTATAACGCCAAAAGTCTTTTTTAAACATTTTAAGAACCTGAGGGGCCTTGTCCTGCAAATTTGTATTTGGCTTTGCGAGAAAAAAATAGCCAAAAGAACAATTGTCATAACTATTTAACAAATTCTTTGATCCCCATATATCTGCCAAACACCTGAAATTGATAATGGCATCGCATTTATTGAAACTCGAATTTTTTGAAATGTCTTCCACAATGCCGGTTACAACACATGGAACGCTGCCATCAATCATAACTTGCTTGCCCATAGGCGACTCCTTGCCGAAAAGTTTGTTGGCAAATTCTCTGGATAAAACGATAGAATTTTTTGTTAATAAAGCGGTTTTTTTATTGCCTTCCAACAACTTGAATGAAAATAGGGTAAAGAAAGAGGAATCAGCCAGTAAATAATTAAATCTTAGTTTGACATGGTCAGGTTTTTCTATTATTGCACTGCTTCTGAAAATTCTTGTAAAGCTTTTGATTTCAGGAATATTGCTTTGTAGCAAAGTGCCTATGGGAGGAGCAAAATCAGCATCATGCTCGGTTACCAGCCGGAAAATCCTGTCTTTATTTATCTGTGAGGAATTAACCGTCAATTCATTCTTAATATACACGCTAAGCAGAATAACAAAAGTTAAGGAAATAGTGAATCCCAACACTGTTACCAGAGTATATAACTTATTGTGTAATAAATGATTTGCAAAAGTTTTAAAATTCTTCTTCCACATAATTTATTCGTTTTATTTTTGAAGGGGGTTTAAAAAGTCGGAAAGCTTTCTACCCTTTCACTTTCATGCCTGTTTCACCCTTTTTCCCATTCTCCGGGGTTTGTTTTTTCCATAATCACTTCCCCATCCAACAAGTTAATAGTGCGATGGGCATAGGCGGCATCGCGTTCGGAGTGGGTAGCCATGATGATGGTGGTGCCTTCCTCGTTGAGTTCCGACAAAAGGTTCATCACTTCAATGCCGTTTTTCGAGTCGAGGTTCCCGGTGGGTTCGTCAGCGAGGATGAGGGACGGGTCGGCAACCACGGCTCTTGCAATGGCTACGCGTTGCTGCTGGCCTCCGGAAAGCTGTTGTGGAAAATGTTTCATACGGTGTCCGATATTCATGCGCTGCAACACTTCTTCCACCCTTTTGCGCCGTTCGGAAACTTTCATCTTCAGATAAAAAAGAGGAAGTTCCACATTGTCATAGGCATTCAGTTCATCAATCAGGTTAAAACTTTGAAAGACAAAGCCAATGTGCCCTTTTCGTAAGTTGGTACGGTTTTTTTCCCGAAGTCCCGCTACCTCGGTTCCATCAAACAGGTAGCTGCCTT
>CAYYRE010000105.1:0-10773 GCA_964473895.1 uncultured Lentimicrobiaceae bacterium
TTTGTCAGTTGTAAAACAACTGTTTACTAAAAGTTTTCATTGGTATGGATTTCCCCCGGGAAGATCGGATACCCACCGTAAAGTGATATGACACGGCAGGAAATAAAAGCCGTTTACTTTCCCATCAATAAAAAATCACCTTCGTTTTGGGATGTTTTCGTTTGAAGGCCTCCACCTTTTTTGCCCGCAGATAAGTGTGATCGCAACGCAGCAGCGTAAGGTTTGGCAGCGGCATCACATATTTCAGGGAGTTTACCCGGGTATTGTTCATTACCAGTTGGCGCAATGCCGAAAGACCGGCAACCGGTTTCAGGTTTCTGACCTTGGTCCCCGAAATGTTCAGCTTTTCCAAACGGTGCAGCCCTTGCAACGGCCGCAAATCTTCCACCGAAGTGTTTTCCAGGTTCAGCTCTTTGAGTTGTTTCATTCCGGATAGCGGACCGATATCCCACAACGGGCTGTTGGTAACCGAAAGCGAAGTGAGCTGTTTGAGTCCGGTGAGTGGTGAGATGTCGGTGATGCCCGTATTGTCCAGCCGCAATGTTTTCAGCCGGGTAAAAACAGCCAATGGTTCGGCACTGTTCATGTCCATGCGTCCGCTGATATTGATTTTTTCCAGGTTGACCAGCTGCTGCAGTTGTTCAGCTGTCGGCGGATCATCCATTTCCAACTGCCCGGCAAAAGCCTGTTGCCAGGTTTTATTCAGACCGTTCCACCATATTTTCAACTGGGGCGTTTGGTAAATGACCAAACACTGCGGTAATGCTTTCTCCAGTGCAAACACATAACGTGGTTTTACCTTTGTCCCATCGGCAAGCACCCGTTTTAAACGGTGGTTTCCGGTGAGCGGTGAAAGATCGGCGACAGCCGTGTTTTCCAGGTTTATGGTCTCCAGATTTTTCAGCTTTTGCAATGGTTCCAGCGAGCGTACCCCCGTTCCGCTGATATCCAGTTTACGCAAGCTGGGTACCGAAGCCAGCGGTTGCAGGTCGTTTATGGCGGTTCCTGCTATGTTGAGCGTGTTCAGCTGAATGAGCATTTCCAAGGGTTTCAAACTGTGGATGGCACGGTTTCCATGGATATCCAGTTTTTTTATCAACAAAATCCTGTGCAGTTGCTCTTTGGTAACCGGCTGTTGTAGTTTTCCCTGGGCAATAAATATATTTTTCCAGGATTCGGGCAGGGTTGACCACCACTGTTCCAGTTTTTGCGAATTGTAAATAACCTGGCAGTGGGGGTTCTTTTTTTGGAAAGCGGTGGCCTCTTTGAAATCCACCCCCGAATTATCGCAGTAAATGGTTTTCAGCGCTTTTAAACCGGTGAGGGGTGACAGGTCATGCACGCGGGTTCCGTTAATCTGTAAAACGGTGAGCGAATCCAAGGTGGCCAGGGGGTGCAGGTCTGTAATCCGGGTACTGTCCAGGTTCAGGCTTTGCAACGAAGTGAGGTGCGACAGCGGCCGGAAATCAGAAACAGGTGTTTTGGAAAGGTTGAGGGCCGTCAGACCATGCAAGCCGGCCAGCGAATCAATGGTTTGCAGCGGCGTGGCATCCAGCTCCAATGTATGCAGGTGGCTTAATGCTTTCAAGTCGGGAAGCGAATCTATGCGTGTGTGCGACAGGTTCAATGTTTCCAATTTTTTGAAGTTGACAACAACGCCCCCCTTTGCCAGCGGTGTATAAGCAGCATCCACTTCACGTAATTCCGAAACGTAGCGCAGCGGCTCCATCGATTCCACCGGGCAACCGGTTATATCAAGTACTTGCAACCGGCTGAGGGTTCGCAGTGGGGTCAGGTTGTCAATCAGTGTATGGGCGCAGCGCAGCGAGCGTAAATTGTCCATTTCGCTCAACGGGGCCAGGTTCTCAATGTCTAAGTTGTTTGTTATGTCCACTTCCCGTGCATTCCGCAGGTGGCGTACCAATTGTATCATCAAACGGCTGTTTTGCAATTTCAGTGTGTCCGGGTAGGTGACCACCGAATCGTTGACGCGGATCAGACTGTCTTCCGTCAGGTTTTGTGTGGTGCCGGAGGGCAGGCTGTCGGCCGGAATCACCTTTTTTTGTTCCACCACCAGGGTGCTGTCCGAAAAGGCAAGGACTTTGTCTAACGGAATACTGTCGTAAACCCGGATGGCTTTGCCGAAATAACTTCTCCAGGCCGGCGAAAGATGGTTCCACCAGTATTGAATTTCAAGGTCATCGCTGGGCTTTGTGGTGTAAATACTGGCAATTTTCAGACTGTTTTTTTCGGGGTCCAGGTTAATTTCCACATAACGCAGTTGCCGGTTGTCCACCGTGTCGCCTTCCACCGTAATCCCTTTCAGGGTACGGTTCATGGTCACTTTAAAATAAATATTGCCGTTGGGCTTCGGCAAAGCCCTGATATCGGTGATGTGGAAAGAAAAAGATACTTTTTTAAAGAAAAAGACCACATCTTTCAGATAGGCCTGCACGTCTTTGTGCAACGGTACCACACGATGTTCATCCAGATCGCCTTCTATTTGTACTTTGTCGTTTTGAAAAATTTTCAGGTAGCTTTCGTTGATGATGATTTCTTTTTCGGCCGGAGGATTCTCCGGGTTACCCAAAAAGTTGAGGGTGCCCTCCAAATATTCCATCATCTGACGGCACTGGGTTTTATAGGCCGTTTCTTCCTGGGGCGACAGTTTTACAGCCATGGGCTGTGCAAGAAGCGTGCCGGCCGATAACAGCAGGAACCCAAAAAGCAGGTTTATTTTGTGGAACATGAGCGGAAGAAATTAATCAGTTGTGCTTTTTCTTTGTCGGAAACATATTTCAAGTTAGAGATCAGCCATCCCGAATTGCTGCTGTTGCGGTTAAAATAACTGAGTTCAAAATACCAGTGCGGAATTTGCAGAAAATGAAATTTCACCGAATCGATGTGTTCAAAATGCAGTGCCCCTGTCTTCATTAAATAAAAAAAGAGCGTCAGATAATCGGGATGATATCCGCTCGAAGCATAATATTCGATATGCTCCGGATCGCTGAGCGGTTTGTTCAGGTTCATAAAATCCAATTCGTGGCTTTGGGGATGCAAAAAGTATTTCATTTGTCCCGCTTTGCTTTCCACCGGGAAAAGATTGTGCAGTTCCGAGTCATAGACGTTGCTGATGATCCATTTGGAACCCAGTCCTGCTTTTTCCACAGTCAAAAACAGGATCAGGTGTACCGGTTCCCCATCTTTTGTAAAAGTGGCCGACACCTCGGCATACCAGTTTTTGTCCAAAAAATTCAGAAATACCGGATGTTGTGCGTTGGTCACATCTTCAATAAAATATTGCTGCAGTTTGCCTGCTGTACGCGGATTTTGCCGGTCGAACAAATAAGGCAACAACTTTTTACGCAGGGCATTGTTGTGGTACCGTTTGTCGTTATGCGTCAGGGGCAGCCCGTTGGGAGCTTCCTCCATGTTAAAACGATGAACAAACTGGTTCACCTGTTTGTTCATGGTGTACAAGTTGTGTTCCCCTCCCAGTTGTCCCGAAGGCGCCAGCGTTTGGGATTGCAATACTGCCCCCTGAAGCAACAGAAACAAAAAGAAAAATCCCGGTTTGAAAATACGCATCCTTTTTCCTGAAAATTGAGGTTAATCGTTTAGTTTTTTCCGGATTGCTTCGGTTTCCGTTTCAAAACCGGGTTTCCCGAGCAGGGCAAACATGTTACGCTTGTAAGCCTCCACACCGGGCTGGTCAAACGGGTTGATCCCCAACAGGTAGCCGCTCACGGCACAAGCGGTTTCGTAAAAATAAACCAACTCGCCCAGCGTATTTTCCGAAATCTCGGGAATGACCACTTTCAGGTTCGGAACGCCGCCATCCACATGGGCCAGCGTGGTTCCCAGCTCTGCCATGTGGTTTACCTCCCCGATGCGTTTACCGGCAATATAGTTCAGTTTGTCCAAATTGGCTTCATCCGGAGGAATGGTCAGCCGGTGTTGGGTTTTTTCCACCGAAAGCACGGTCTCGAAAAGGTTCCGCAGCCCTTCCTGGATATATTGCCCCATGGAATGCAAATCGGTGGTGTTGCTCACCCCGGCCGGGAAAATCCCCTTGTTTTCTTTGCCTTCGCTCTCACCGAAAAGCTGTTTCCACCATTCGGTAAAATAAAATAACCGGGGTTCGTAATTCACCATGATTTCCGTAGTCTTTCCTTTGGCGTACAGGGCGTTGCGTACGGCTGCATAAGCTGCTGCCGGGTTGTCATCAATGCGTGTGGTCGAAGCAAGGAATTGCTGCATGTTACGGGCCCCCTGCAGCAAAGCACGGATATCATAACCGGCAACGGCAATGGGCAAAAGTCCCACCGGTGTCAACACCGAATAACGTCCGCCCACATCGTCGGGTACTACAAAAGTTTCGTAACCTTCTTCATCGGCCAGTTGTTTCAGCGCCCCCTTTTCCTTGTCGGTAATGGCAATGATCCGCCGGCGCGCCTCTTCCAGGCCGTATTTCTTTTCGGCATGACGGCGCAACAACCGGAAAGCCAGTGCCGGTTCGGTGGTTGTCCCCGATTTGGAGATCACCGTCAACGTGTAATCTTTTTCATCCAGCACCTGCAACAGCTCGGCGAGGTAATCTTCGCTGATGTTGTTGCCGGCGTACAGCATGACCGGGTTCCCGGCTTTTTTGTTCAGTAGGTTAAAGGGTGACGACAGCGCCTCTATCACCGCCCGGGCCCCAAGGTACGACCCCCCGATGCCCACCACCACACTCACGTCCGATTTTTCGCGAAAGCGTGCCGCTGCCGTTTCTATTTTCGCCATCAAACCCTCTTCGATGGCCGAAGGAAGCTCCGTCCATCCCAAAAAATCGCTCCCTTTGCCGGTCCGTTCGCGTAACGCAACAAAATGGGCATCAATGGCCTCCTGAAAATTATAAATCTCCTGCTTGCCCGTAAAGGGTAAAGCATTTTTGTAATCGAATTTTAACTGTATCATAACCCCTGTTTTGCAAGCAAAAGTACACCAAATTTTTTTCACCCTGCACCCGGTGGCTTTTCAAAAAGATACTTCCTGGCCTTTCCTCTGTTTTTTGGTGTTTTTAAGGGCACCCGGGCGTGTCTTCCACTATAGTCCCGCACCCGGAAAACGGTGTTCCGCAACGGCTTTCCGCGGGCTTCCTGCGGTCGCCGCGGCCTGCCTGCTGCACATCCGTTTCCGGTCGCGGGCGCTGCCGTTTCAGCCACTGGTGCAGCGGCCTTTTTCGTTTACATCATCAGTAAATACCCGCCTTTAACGGGTTTTTCCGCTGGCCGTGGTGTTCCAGGTTTTTCATGTACCGCTTCAGAAACTCCATCCGCAGCGAGTCCATGGCACGCATTTCGCGGTTCATGTCGAACAACTCTTTTTGCCAGTCATCGAAAAAATGCGGATTGTTGAAAAAATCACCCATCATGCTTGTGTCGTTCAGGTCAAATCCCGGATGGCCAAAAACCCGTAGCAACGAGTCGGGCAGGTTCTGCCGGAAAAAAGGCCTGAAATCACCCATCATTTGCCGCATATCGATATGTACATTCCGGTGGCCGTTGTGATACGTCCACACGTAGGTCGAATCATACTGCACCAGGTGGCCGTTTTTGTCGTATTTTTTATGCACTTTGATCTCGATGTGCGGCTTGTTGTTTCCCGTTTTCAAACTGTCGGGCTGTAATATTTGTCCCTTTACCCAGACGGTGCTCAAAACAAAAACCGATAGCAAAATAATGTTTCTCATCGTTTTCATGGCAATGTTTTTTAAAACCGGAACCGATACAACAAAATTAACACCAAATTTTTTTCTGCTGGCCGGTTAATTCGCTGATTTTAAGAATATTTAACATTATCACTTTGTATACTCTCGTTTCAAATTTATTCCTGTTGCTCTTCCGGATTTGTAATCCCGGAAGTAAAAAAGCACAAAAACCAATCCTTATGAACCGAAGCATTTCCCTTTTGGCATCCCCAACCATGTGAAAATAAGCCGTAAAGATTTTTGAATTTTCCGGGGGATGTATATGGTGCGTCGAAATTTTCTAATTTTGCAGCCAATTTTTTTACTATACGCATAATCCAATTTTCCATGGGAAAGAAATATCGGGAATACAAACAGTTAAACCTGACACAAATCGGGGATGAAATAAGGAAATTTTGGCAGGAAAACCACATCTTCGAAGAGAGCCTGAAAAACCGTGAAGGCCGTACGCCGTTTGTTTTTTACGAAGGCCCGCCTTCGGCCAACGGCAAACCGGGCATCCACCATGTTATGGCCCGTACCATAAAAGATCTGTTTTGCCGTTATCAGACCCAGAAAGGAAAGTATGTGGAACGCAAAGCCGGTTGGGATACCCATGGATTGCCCGTCGAAATCAGCGTGGAAAAAACCCTCGGCATTACCAAAGAAGACATCGGTAAAAAAATATCGGTGGAAGAATACAATAACGCCTGCCGCAAAGAGGTGCTGAAATACAAAGACATGTGGGATGACCTGACCGAAAAAATCGGCTACTGGGTCGACTTGGAGCATCCTTACATTACTTTCGACAACAAATACATCGAAACGGTCTGGTATCTGTTGAAGCAGCTTTACGAAAAAGGGCTTCTGTACAAAGGATACACTATCCAGCCCTATTCGCCGGCCGCCGGTACCGGGCTCAGTACCCACGAACTGAACCAGCCGGGGTGTTACCGCGACGTGTCGGATACCACCGCTGTGGCCCAGTTCAAAGTAATCCGTAACAAAGCTTCCGAATTTTTGTTCGAAGACACCGATACCGATGTCTATTTCCTTGCATGGACCACCACCCCGTGGACATTGCCTTCGAATACGGCGCTGGCCACCGGCAAAGACATCCAATATCTGAAAGTAAGAACTTTCAATCCGTACACCGGACAGCCCGTTACCGTCCTTCTTGCCGAAGACCGTTTGGATGCCTATTTTCATCCCAAAGACAAAGACCTTGCCCTCGAAGATTACCAACCGGGCAACAAACACATCCCTTTCAAAGTGCTTGGAAAATACACCGGCGCACAACTGGCCGGTATTCAATACGAACAACTGTTTCCGTGGGTGAAGCCCATGGGCAAAGCGTTCAGGGTGATCAACGGCGATTTTGTGACCACCGAAGACGGAACAGGTATCGTACACATTGCCCCCACCTTCGGCGCCGATGACGACCGTGTGGCCAAAGAAAACGGCATTGCCCCGCTTTTGCTCATCGACAAAACGGGCGAAAAACGTCCCATGGTCGATTTAAAAGGCCGGTTTTTTACCCTCGATCAATTGGATGAGCAATTTGTTGAAGATTACGTCAATAAAGCGCTTTACGCCAAATACGCCGGCCGCTATGTCAAAAATGCCTACGACGACAGTCTGCAAGACAGCGATACCAGTCTCGATGTGGATCTGGCCGTGGACCTGAAAAAAGAAAACAAGGTCTTCCGTATCGAAAAACATGTACACAATTATCCCCATTGCTGGCGCACCGACAAACCGGTACTCTACTATCCGTTGGATTCGTGGTTTGTTAAAACGACGGCTTTGAAAGACCGGATGATTGCACTGAACAAAACCATACAGTGGAAACCCAAAGCCACCGGTGAAGGCCGTTTTGGAAACTGGCTCGAAAATCTGGTGGATTGGAACCTTTCCCGTTCCCGCTTTTGGGGTGTCCCGTTGCCCATTTGGGTTACCGAAGACCGTACCGAACAAAAATGCCTTGGCTCGGCGGCTGAACTGAAAGCCGAAGTCGAAAAAGCCATCGCCGCCGGCGTGATGACCGAAAACCCGATGAAAGATTTCGATCCGGAAGACATGAGCGATGAAAATTACAAAACATTTGATTTTCACCGGCCTTATGTGGATAACATTGTCCTGGTGTCCGACAGCGGCAAAAAAATGTACCGCGAACCTTCGCTCATCGATGTTTGGTTCGATTCGGGTTCCATGCCCTATGCCCAACTGCACTATCCGTTTGAAAACAAGGAAACATTCAAAAACAATTTTCCCGCCGACTTTATTGCCGAAGGGGTGGATCAAACCCGTGGCTGGTTTTTTACCTTGCATGCCATTGCCACCATGCTGTTTGATTCGGTGGCTTACAAAACAGTGGTTTCCAACGGGCTGGTGCTCGATAAAAACGGGAATAAGATGTCCAAAAGACTGGGTAATGCCGTCGACCCGTTTCAAACCATCGAGAAATACAGCGCCGATGCCACCCGCTGGTATATGATTACCAATGCCCAGCCTTGGGATAACCTGCGTTTCGACCTTGCCGGAGTGGACGAAGTACGCCGCAAATTCTTTGGTACACTGCACAATACCTACGCTTTCTTTGCACTTTATGCCAACATCGACGGCTTTACCTACAGCGAAGATGAAATACCGTTGGAAAAACGTACCGAACTCGACCGCTGGATACTTTCCGAGCTGAATTCCCTCATACAAACGGTGGACGAAGCCTACGGCAATTACGAACCCACACGGGCCGGCCGGGCCATACAGTATTTTGTGAACGAACACCTGAGCAATTGGTATGTCCGGTTGTCGCGCAGAAGGTTCTGGAAAGGCAGCTATTCGGAAGACAAAATACAAGCTTACCAAACCCTTTACCGGTGCCTTGAAGTGGTTTCACAACTTATGGCACCCATTGCCCCGTTCTATGCCGACCGTTTGTTTAAAGATTTAAATGACATTTCGGGCAGGTTTTCGGCTGTATCGGTACACCTTACCGATTTTCCCGTTGCCGATGCGCAGCAAATTGATAAATCGCTCGAAGAACGTATGGAACTGGCACAGAAAATCTCTTCCATGATCCTCTCGTTGCGCAAAAAAACCAACCTCCGGGTGCGTCAGCCGCTGAACAAAGTACTTATCCCCGTACCGGATGAACGGTTCCAAAAGCAACTCAAAGCCGTGGAAGATTTGATCCTTTCCGAAACCAATATCAAGCAGATCGAATACATTACCGGCGATGCGGAAGTACTGGTCAAAAAAATAAAACCCAATTTCAAAGTGCTTGGGCCCAAATACGGCAAAATCATGAAACAGCTTGCCCCGGCCATCATGAAATTGGAGCAGTCCGATATCCGAAAATTGGAAAACGGAGAAACCCTTTCGTTGGATATCAACGGCCAGCAAGTGGAAATTCGCCGCGAAGATGTGGAAATCTCCACACAGGATATTCCGGGATGGAGTGTGGCGGCCATGGATGATCTGACGGTGGCGCTTGATATTACCCTGACCGATGCGCTGAAAAAAGAAGGTCTGGCCCGTGAACTGGTCAACCGGGTACAAAACCTGCGCAAAGAGAAAGGATTGGAGGTTACCGACCGGATTTCGTTGCAAATCGAAAAATCGGAGGATACTTTTGACGCCATCCAATCGTTTAAAGATTATATTTGCACCGAAACATTGGCCGACTTGCATCTTGTGGATAAATCGCAGGATAATGGTTTTGAAGAAGTTGAATTGATCGAGGGAGTGCCGGCCAAAATTAAGATTGAGAAAAAGTCGTAATAAACAGGAAATTTCGTATTTTTAAAACGGTTTTTGTACCGGATATTATATTACAAACAAAAAGATGAGGCCATGAAAGAAGAGAAGAAAACGGAAGAAAAATTAAGATATTCTCCTGAAGAGTTGGAAGAGTTCAGGCAGATTATCCTCGAAAAGCTGGAAAAGGCGCGTGCTGACCTCAAATTACTTAAAGAAGCATACACCAACGACAGTGGTTCGGACACCAACGACACCTCCCCGACCTTTAAAGTACTGGAAGAAGGACAACAAGTACTTTCCAAAGAAGAAAACAGCCGGCTGGCTGCCCGTCAGGAACGGTTTATTAACAACCTCGAAAATGCCCTGATCCGTATCGAAAACGGAACCTACGGCATCTGCCGCGAAACGGGTAAACTGATTTCCAAAGAACGGCTGCGTGCCGTTCCCCACGCCACGTTGAGCATCGAGGCCAAGACCAGGTTGAGAAGAAACAACATCAACAGCTGACTTTTGTTGATCGCCTAATTCGTTGTTTTGAAAAAATCGGTTTTCGTTATATTGCTGGTGCTGTTGCTTGATCAGGCGCTGAAGTTTTATATTAAGCTGACCATGCCCATTGGCGCCAATATCCCTGTGATCGACCATTGGTTTTATCTTTATTTTACCGAAAATAACGGAATGGCCTTCGGTATGCAACTCGGTGGCAGCTGGGGAAAACTGGCCTTGAGCCTTTTCAGGCTGGTAGCCATTGCCGGCATCGGGGTTTTACTTTATCTTATTGCCCGGTCTAACAAAAGTACCGGATTGCTGATCAGTATGTCGCTTATCTTTGCCGGAGCCATCGGAAACATTATCGACAGCGCTTTTTACGGCCTCATTTTTACCCAAAGCACTTTTCATTCGGTTGCCCACCTTGTTCCTTTTGGTCATGGATATGCCGGTTTTCTGCATGGCAAAGTGGTGGATATGCTTTATTTTCCGCTCATCAATATTTCAAGGGCCGAGGCACCCTCGTGGCTTCCCGGATTTTTGTTTGGCCCCGAAAATCATTTCATCTTTTTCCGGCCTATTTTTAACCTTGCCGATGCTTCCATTACCATCGGTGTCTTCTGGCTGCTGCTCTTTCACCGCAAAGAGATGCGGATGTAAACCGGTCTGACCGTTCGTTTTTGTTAACATATGCCGAATCGTGAATGGCGGAGGGTTTGGGCAGTATCCCTATGCAAAATAACAATGTACCTGCTGTGCATCAGTAATTTTATGCCGTTCATCCTGTTGGG
>CAYYRE010000106.1:0-1115 GCA_964473895.1 uncultured Lentimicrobiaceae bacterium
GGTGTAGGGGTAGGTTTTTAAAAAGATATTTATTTGCTGATTTATCATGTAATTAAGCAACTTTTATTTCGTAAACTTTAAACAACTTTTTAAAAAAAAGAGACAATGCAGCTTCCAAAAGTTTATCAGCCCAAAAACCATATCCGTATCGTTACCGCCGCTTCGCTGTTTGATGGCCACGATGCCGCCATCAACGTCATGCGCCGTATTATTCAGGCCACCGGAGCCGAAGTCATTCATCTCGGACACAACCGCTCGGTACACGAAATCGTCAACACCGCCATTCAGGAAGACGTACAGGCCATTGCCATCACCTCTTACCAGGGCGGCCACATGGAATTTTTCAAGTACATGTACGACATGCTGAAAGAAAAAAACAGCAGCCATATCAAAATATTCGGCGGCGGCGGCGGCGTCATCCTTCCCGACGAAATCAAAGAATTGGAAGCCTACGGCATTACCCGCATCTATTCGCCCGACGATGGTATGCGCATGGGCTTGCAGGGCATGATCAACGACTTGATGGAAAAATCGGATTTCCCCACCGGAAAAAATATCCGGGTAAGCCTCGATGACATTAAAAAAAGAGATGAAGTGGCCATCGCCCGGCTCATTTCGGCAGCCGAAAACAACCGCGACGAAGTGTCTGCCTTGCTGGAATCCTGCCGTCAGGAGGCCGAAAAACATCACAGCCCGGTCATAGGCATTACCGGCACAGGCGGCTCGGGCAAATCATCCCTTGTGGACGAAATCGTCCGCCGGTTTCTTTACGACTTCCCCGGCAAAACACTGGCCATTATTTCCGTTGACCCCTCCAAACGCCGATCGGGCGGTGCTTTGCTCGGCGACCGCATCCGCATGAACGCCATTGATAACCCGCGCGTTTTCATGCGCTCGTTGGCCACCCGCCAGTCGAATCTTTCTATTTCCAAATATGTAAAAGACGCCGAAACCATTGCCCAGGCCGCCGGTTTCGACCTCATCATCCTCGAAACTTCCGGTATCGGCCAATCCGACACCGCCATTGTGGACCACAGTGACATTTCCCTTTATGTAATGACGCCCGAATACGGTGCCGCCAGCCAGTTGGAAAAAATCGACATGCTCGATTACGC
>CAYYRE010000106.1:1215-10738 GCA_964473895.1 uncultured Lentimicrobiaceae bacterium
CTGGAGATCGACCCGAAAAATTTCCGCATGCTCCAAACCTGGGAAGAAAAAAAGAAAGCGTACGCAGGCCCCGAGTATGTTTACCAGGTCAGGGGAAAAGATATCCGTGTACAAACACATACCGAATCACTGGCACACACCCGCATTCCAAAGGTCAGCCTGCCGCCATACAAAAGCTGGGGCGAAATCTTAAAATGGCTGCTCAAAGAAAATGTTCCCGGCGAATTTCCGTATGCTGCCGGTGTTTTTCCTTTCAAACGCGAAGGCGAAGACCCCACCCGTATGTTTGCCGGCGAAGGCGGCCCCGAACGCACCAACCGCCGTTTTCATTATGTTTCGCAAGGCATGCCGGCCAAACGGCTCTCCACCGCTTTCGATTCGGTAACCCTATATGGCCAGGACCCCGATATCCGCCCCGACATTTACGGAAAAATAGGTAACTCCGGTGTTTCCATCGCCTGCCTTGATGATGCTAAAAAGCTCTATTCCGGCTTCCACCTTACCGATCCCAAAACATCGGTTTCCATGACCATTAACGGTCCGGCACCCACCATGGTAGCCTATTTTATGAATGCCGCCATTGACCAGGAATGCGAGCTTTATATCCGCCAAAACGGACTGGAAAAACAGGTAGAGCAAATCATTGACAAAATATACAAAGAAAGGGGCACCGAACGGCCGCGTTACCAGGGCCCTTTGCCCGAAGGCAACGATGGCCTGGGACTGATGCTGCTTGGCGTTACCGGCGACATGGTACTGCCCAAAGATATTTACGAGCGCATCAAAAAAGAGACGCTGAGCCGGGTACGCGGCACCGTGCAGGCCGACATCCTGAAAGAAGACCAGGCACAAAACACTTGCATTTTTTCCACCGACTTCTCACTCAAACTTATGGGCGATATCCAGCAATATTTTATCGACCATAACGTGCGTAACTTTTACAGTGTTTCCATTTCGGGATACCATATTGCCGAAGCCGGGGCCAACCCGATCACCCAACTGGCTTTTACCCTCGCCAACGGCTTTACTTACGTGGAATACTACCGTGCCCGCGGCATGGATGTCAATAAGTTTGCACCGAACCTGTCGTTTTTCTTTTCCAACGGCGAAGACCCTGAATATGCTGTCATTGGCCGCGTGGCCCGGCTGATATGGGCCAAAGCCATGAAATTAAAATATGGTGCCGACGAACGTTCACAAAAGTTGAAATACCACATCCAAACCTCCGGCCGTTCGCTACATGCCCAGGAAATCGATTTTAACGATATCCGCACGACGCTGCAGGCGCTGTATGCCATTTACGACAACTGCAACTCCCTGCATACCAATGCGTACGATGAGGCCATCACCACACCCACCGAAGAATCGGTCCGGCGGGCCATTGCCATCCAGCTCATCATAAACCACGAACTGGGCCTGGCCAAAAACCAAAACCCGCTGCAAGGGTCGTTTATTATCGAAGAACTCACCGACCTTGTCGAAGAGGCCATCCTGTCCGAATTCGATCGCATAACCGAACGCGGCGGCGTGCTGGGGGCCATGGAAACCATGTACCAGCGCAGCAAAATACAGGAGGAATCGCTTTATTACGAAACCATGAAACACAGCGGCAAACTGCCCATCATCGGTGTCAACACTTTCCTGACCGACAAAGGATCGCACACCGTTGTTCCGGGCGAGGTAATCCGCGCCACCGAAGAAGAAAAACAATACCAGATCCGTATGCTGGAACAGCTGCACAAAACCTGGGAAAAAGAGGCTGCCGCCGAATTGGAAAAACTGCGCGATGCCGCCGTAAAAAACCGCAACATTTTCGAAGCCCTTATGGACGCAGCCAAATACGCTTCCATAGGTCAAATCACTCATGCGCTGTTCGGTGTGGGCGGACAATACCGGAGGAATATGTAGAACGAAACATGGCATAACCCAGTGTCATAAAACTTTCTTTTGTACTTTTAACGGCGCAATTCAAAAACAGAGGACACATGGATACGCTAACCAAATGCATATTGATCATTTACCCGGAAATTTACGAAACCAAGGTTGCCATTTACCGCAACAACGATCCCGTTTTTTTAAAGACCATCCGCCACAGCGAAGAAGAGCTTTCGCAGTTTAAATCCATTCCCGATCAAACCGAATTCCGGAAAAAAGCCGTACTGGACGAACTGAGCCGCAACGATCTAACATTAAGTAATATAGAAATTGTAATGGGCCGCAGCGGTATGGTAAAACCGGTTTCACAGGGCGTCTATGAAATCAATCATGCCATGGTGCACGACCTGACCGTTGGGGTCATGGGAATGCACGAAACCAACCTCGGCGGACTGATTGCCTACGAAATTGCCAAAGAATGGGGTAAAAAAGCCTACATGGCCAACCCGGTGGTGGTGGATGAGCTGTCGGATGTGGCCCGTGTAACCGGACACCCCGAATTTGAGAGAAAATCTATTTTTCATGCCCTGAACCACAAACATGTGGCCTGCAAGTATGCCAAAACCATGAACAAAAACTACGAAGACCTGAACCTGATCATTTGCCATATCGGCAGCGGCGGCATTTCCATCGGCGCCCATCAACACGGCCGTGTGGTGGATGTGAACCAGGCCTTTGACGGCGGCGGACCGTTTTCTATCCGGCGAACCGGAACACTCCCCGTGGGACAACTGGTTCATTACTGCTTTCACAGCGGTAAATCCGAAAAAGAAATTATGGAGATGATTACCTCCAAAGGCGGTTATTATGCCTATCTCGGCACCGACAACATCGAAAAAATCAACCGCATGATTGCCGAAGGAGACGAAAAAGCCAATTTTATTTCCCGGGCATTGGCCTATGCCGTTTCCAAAGAAATCGCTTCGCATTATGCCACCCTTGAAGGAAAAGTGGATGCCATTATCCTCACCGGAATGATCTTCGACAGCGATACGTTCCTCGAAAATGTGAAAAAACGCATCGGCGGCATTGCCCCCATTGCCCTTTATCCTTCGGTAAACGATTTTGAAGCCCTCGGACGTTACGGCATCATGATTCTGAAAGGGGAAGTCCCTGTCAAAGAATACGAATAACCGCCCGGAGATTTACCGGCTTCTCAATGTCTCTGCGGCCAGGGAACCGCTTGTCCCAACGGCAAAGTATCCGATTTTATGATATTCCAAAAAGCGGCCGAACCAGGCCCGCGATCGGTGTTGGTTAGCACAATAAGCGTTTTGTGATGTTTCATGTCGCGGATGTTAAAAGAACGGAAACCTTTCCACCAACCAAAGTGATAAACGGTACTGTCCATGCCTCCCCGTATGCGCCATCCGAAACCGTAATTGTCATGTCGCCGCCAGTAGTGCGGACTTCCGGGGACAAAAGCTTCACGCAATACCGAATCGGGCAACAAAGAGAATGTGTCCCATGAACGATCAAATTTATACAAATCGCCCACCGAACAATAGATATTTTTGTCACCCAGTACACCGTTCAAATAATCGTTGGTCATGCGGCGCCAGCGCCATCCGCGCAGGTAATAACCCGGCACGCCACGGTTCACATACAACGGAACCACCTTATCATACCGCATGGTATAAACAAACGAAGAGTCCATTTGCAACGGCTCAAAAATGTTCTTTTTGATAAAGTCTTCAAAGTGCTCACCGGTGACCGCTTCCACCACATTGGCCAGTAAAGCATAATTGGTGTTGCAGTAATGAAACCCATGATTGGGTTTAAAATAAACATCCGGTTTATACTTTTCCAAAAGCGCCAGCATATCATCATTGCTCATGGGGATGCGTTTGTTCTTCCACTCTTTTTGTGCCAGACTCATGTAACGGGGTAAACCGGTACGATGATGCATAAGTAACCGCAAGGTGATGCCTGCATAGGGAAACCCGGGAAGATACTTGCGAATGTCCGTATCGTAATCCACCTTTCCACGGTGTTTCAGCATCATAATGGCCAAAGCCGAAAACATTTTCGATCCCGAAGCCAGTTGAAAAGCATCGCCGGTTTGCAACGGATCACGCCGGCGCCTGACATTTCGGAACCCGTAAGCTTTTTCGAAAACAATACGCCCTTTTTCGGCATACAAAACCACCCCGTTAAAACCGGTCCGTTTTCTCAACCGGCGGAAAATCCGGTCCAACGCTTTCGCCTTGGCCGCCATGAACAAACTGTCGCGGGAAATATAAGGAACAAAACCGGAAGGTTTTTGCACTGCCACAGGCATATAACGAACAGCTTCCGGTTTTTTCACCCGGTGGCTGATGACCACTGCCAGTAACAAAAGAATAACAAAAAACAGAATGCCGAAAAGAAATTTTTTTCTCATAAAGTGTGCAAAACTATAAAAAATCAAGTTGCACACGGTGGTTGTACCAAAATCGTTTCCCGTGCCCCACAACTTACCAATTGTCCGTTTCAGGAGAAAAACAAAAGAAAATAAAAACCGAAATTTTTCTAATCTATTGATTTCAAAAAACCTATCGATTACGGCCTGATAGTTGCATGTTTTTTTGTAAATTAAAAACCCGGAAAAATGATTCTTTACGGTTTACTCGGCACACTCATATTGTACACGCTACTCCTGCTGGTTTCGGTAATCTACTTAGGAACTAAAAAATCAAGCCGGGAGGTACTGCCGGTTTCGTTTGCCCTTCCTGTGGATCCGCCACATTTTCCTCTCTTTTCCGGCAAAGTAAAGCTATCCCGGTACATTACCCGTTACAAATGTCCCGAATGCGGATACAGCAGCCACGACCATGAAAAATACTGTCCCCGCTGTTTAGAAAACGGGAAGCACATAGCCATGAATGCCTTTACTTTACCATCGGACGAAAAATAGTTTTTCCGGAACCTGCCCCACCCTTTTTTCCTGCTTTTTCTGAGGTTTTCTAACTTTGCATCATCAATTGAAAAGTGATGATACAGAAATTCAACGAAAACCAAATTCCTGCCGAAGTACTGGAAAAAGAGATTAAATACCTCCGTTTACTTTCCGACCGGTTCAGGAACATACAGGATGCGAGCACCGAAATTATCAATCTGGAGGCCATACTCAATCTCCCGAAAGGAACCGAACACTTTTTAAGTGACATCCACGGCGAGTACGACACTTTCAGCCATGTGCTGGCCAATGCTTCGGGGGTGGTACGGAAAAAAATCGAGGATGTTTTCGGGAAGACCTTGCGACTGAAAGACAAGCGCCTGCTCGCTACGCTGATCTATTATCCCGAAGAAAAGCTGGACCTGGTACTGAAAGATGAAGAAGACCCCGATGAATGGTTCTTCATTACCCTGCAGCGGCTGATCAAAGTAGCGCGGGCGGCGGCATCCAAATACACCCGGTCGAAAGTACGGAAAGCCATGCCCCCCTCCTTTTCATACATTATCGTGGAACTTTTGAATGAAAGCGGCGAAGACAAAGAAGAGTATTTCGAGGGCATCATTAACACCATCATTGAAATCCATCGCGCCGAAGTTTTCATCATTGCCATTTGTAAATTTATTCAACGGCTGCTCATTGACCGGCTGCATATCATCGGCGACATTTTCGACCGCGGCCCTTATGCCGAAAAAGTAATGGACCGCTTGGTCAGCTACCACTCGGTAGATATCCAGTGGGGCAACCATGATATTTTGTGGATGGGTGCAGCCTCCGGAAGCTACGCACTCATTGCCAACATGATCCGTATTTCTTTACGGTACAACAACTTGGACACCTTGGAAGATGCCTACGGTGTTAACTTGCTGCCCTTGGCTACCTTTGCCATGAAAACTTACCGGGGCGACGACTGTCTCCCCTTTGCTTCCAAAGCCGAAACCGATGGGAAAGATGCGGAAGTCATCCGTCAAATGCACAAAGCCATAGCCATCATCCAGTTTAAACTTGAGGGACAAATTATACAACGCAACCCGCACTTCGGAATGGACGACCGGCTGTTGCTGGATAAAATCAACCATAATAACGGTACCGTTACCATCGGCGGAAAAACCTATGACCTTTTGGATCATCATTTTCCCACCATCGACCCAAAAAATCCGTATTCCCTGTCGAAAGAGGAACAGGAAGTTATGGAAAAACTGGGAAACAGTATCAAAAACAGCCAGCGGCTTCAAAATCACATTGAGTTTTTGTTTTCCCACGGCAGCATGTACCTGACTTTTAATTCCAATCTGCTGTACCACGGATGTATTCCCATGGACGAAAAAGGGAATTTTGCCTCCTTCGAAATAGAAGGATCGAAATATTCGGGCAAAGCCCTTTGCGACCATTTCGACCGGGTAGCCCGCAAGGCATATCTCCACCGGTTCAACCGTGAACATGAAAAAACAGCGGATTACCTGTGGTATCTTTGGTGCGGGGCTTTGTCGCCGCTTTTCGGAAAAACCAAAATGGCCACCTTCGAACGCTATTTCGTTGCCGAAAAAGAAACTCACACCGAAGGAAGAAATCCCTATTACAAACTGGCTTATCAAAGCGAAGCCATTTGCAACAATATCTTAAAAGAGTTTGGCCTTACAGGGAAAAATTCCCGCATTGTCAACGGACACGTTCCCGTAAAAGTAAAAAAAGGCGAAAGTCCCATTAAAGCCAACGGCAAACTGTTTGTCATTGATGGCGGCATGTCGGTCCCCTATCAAAAAGTGACCGGTGTATCCGGCTACACCCTGATTTACAATTCGTACGGCCTGGTTTTGGTCGAACACGAGCATTTTGATTCCAAACGTCAAGCCGTAGTGGAAGAAAAAGACATTATTTCCAAACGGATATTTATCGAATCCAATGCCGTCAGGAAAAGGGTGCGCGATACCGACATCGGCAAAGAGCTCATGGCACAAATCGAGGACCTGAAAATGTTGCTGACCGCCTACCGCAAAGGACTTATCAAAGAGAGATTTTAAAAACGTACCGGATGCGCAGGGTTTTTAAATTTGGGGGTGCGCTGCTGAAAGATGCCCGGGGCATGCAGCAAATGACTTCCATCATAGCAAAATACCAACACGAACCGTTGGTAGTGGTGGTTTCGGCCATTGGAAAAACCACCAATGCCCTGGAAAAACTGTTATTTCTGGCACAACAGAAAAGACAAACGGCACTGGAAGAAAGTTTTCTTTCATTGAAAAAAATCCATTTTCAACTGGCAGAAGAGCTGCCGTTGCGCAACAGGAAGCCCCTGAACAACACACTGGAATCCCTTTTTTCAGCACTGTGGAAAACGCTGCAAAAACTACCTGCCAACCGTTACCGTGCTTACGATGCCGTGGTGGGATTCGGCGAATTGTTTTCCGGCAGCATTGCAGAACACCGATTACAAGCAGCAGGTATATCCGTAAAACATGTGGATGCCCGCCAACTGCTGATGACCGATGAAAATTTCACCCGGGCCGGCATCCAATGGGATTTTACCGAAAAAATCATCGCCTCACGCCTTTTACCCGTACTGGATAAGGGATACATTATACTCACCGAGGGCTTTATCGCCGCCGGCGCCAAAGGACATCCCACCACATTGGGACGCGAAGGCTCCGATTTCTCGGCAGCTGTACTGGCTTACGGAATCCGGGCACGCGAAGTGTGTATTTGGAAAAATGTGCCCGGTTTAATGAACGGCGACCCCAAAGTGTTTCCGGATGCCGTGAAACTTCCACACGTTTCATACAACGAAGCCATTGAGTTGGCTTTTTACGGGGCATCGGTCATCCATCCCAAAACCATCCAGCCCCTGCGCAAAATGAATATCCCGCTTAAAGTTTGCGCTTTCGATGACCCCGATACATCCCCTACACAAATTGATGCCAGCGAAAATAACGATGCGGACATCCCCAAAATCATATTAAAACAAAACCAAACACTGCTAAGTATCAGTTCCCGCGATTTGTCTTTCATGGCCGAGAACAACCTGAAAACTGTTTTCAGCGCTTTCAGCCGCCACAAAATGCACATCAACCTGATGCAAAACTCGGCGGTCAGTTTTTCCGTTTGTTTTGATCAAAACAGGGAAAAGTTACAGGCGGTAATCAACGCTTTACAAGATGAATTTGTATTGAAATACAACGAAGGATTGCAATTGCTGACCCTCCGGCACGATAAAGGGGCATGGTTTGAAAAACTGACCAAAAACAAAACGGTTTTCATCCGGCAACAAAACCGCACCACCATTCAGGTGCTGATGCGTTAACCCGTGTTAAATTTCCCGGCAAAAGGAAAAAACATGAAAGCATTTTATATCTTTGCTTTTTTTAAATAAAAAACAAATTTCTTGAAATATAACGTATTATAAATTTCATTCTCATGAAAGACACCATTGCCATTTTATGTGGCGGGGGACCGGCCCCCGGCATCAACTCGGTTATCAGTTCGGTATCCATGGCTTTTCTCGATGCCGGATACCGGGTACTCGGCATCCACGAAGGCTATAAAGGACTGCTTTCGTCCGAACCGAACATTACGGAAATCGACTTTAAGTTTGCCGATGACATTCACAGAAGAGGGGGATCAGCCCTGAAAATGAGCCGTTACAAACCCAAAGACGAAGAATTTAACACCAAGTTCTTTGTGGATTTCAATGTGAAATTATTGGTGACCATTGGCGGTGATGATACCGCTTCCACAGCCAACCGTCTCGGAAAATTCCTGCGCGACCACGATGTGAACATCCAAAACATCCACGTGCCCAAAACCATTGACAATGATTTGCCGTTACCGGACAACACTCCCACTTTCGGGTACCAGTCGGCCAAACAGGAAGGGGTACGCATTGCACAAACCGTTTACGAAGATGCCCGTACCAGCGGCAACTGGTTTGTTACGGCTGCCATGGGACGCGAAGCCGGCCACCTTGCCTTTGGAATTGGTGCCGCCAGCCATTTCCCCATGATCGTTATCCCGGAAATGTTTAACCAAACGGAGGTAACTTTCGACCGTATTATTAAGCTGATTATCTCGGCCATTGTTAAACGCAAAATCCTTGGTATTAATTACGGTGTGGCCATTGTCAGCGAAGGGGTGTTCCATTTTATGTCGGAAAAAGAAATCAAAAACTCCGGTATTGATTTTACTTACGACGAACACGGACATCCGGAACTGGGTAATGTTAGCAAAGCACACATCTTTAACATACTGCTTCAGCGACGACTGAAAGAGCTGGGACTCAAAGTAAAAAGCCGCCCGGTGGAGCTGGGTTACGAACTGCGCTGTGTGCAACCCACTGCCTTCGACCTGATGTATTGCGGGTTGCTGGGTTACGGCGTAAAAAAACTTTTTGACGAAGGCCGGACGGCTTGTATGGTCACTGCCTCCAACACAGGAAAAATAAGCCCTTTGTATCTTGAAGATGTGTCGGATGATGCCGGAAAAGTCATCCCCCGCCTGGTGGATATCAACGGTGAAAAACCGAAACTGGTTTTCGAACACGGACTGCAATTTATCGAACCGGGAGACTACGAAGAAGCCAAAGCCTATCTGGACCACCCGGAAGAGTACGATTTCCGAAAAATATTGAATTGGTAAACCGGTTATCGTATCTTTCAATCA
>CAYYRE010000107.1:0-10723 GCA_964473895.1 uncultured Lentimicrobiaceae bacterium
GGCGCCGGATGAAACACATGTATGTGGCCATTTGGTTTTGGATTGCCACCTGGATTACTGTGGCTGTACTCTATATTGTGAATAATTTGCAGCTTCCGACTTCCCTGCTGCACAGTTATCCCATTTATGCCGGGGTACAGGATGCGCTGGTTCAGTGGTGGTACGGACACAATGCCGTTGCCTTTTTTCTGACCACTCCATACCTCGGCCTGATGTATTACTTTGTTCCCAAAGCAGCCAACCGGCCTATTTATTCATACAAACTCTCGATTATTCATTTTTGGGCACTCATTTTTATTTACATATGGGCAGGCCCGCACCATTTACTTTATTCGGCCCTTCCCGACTGGGTACAAGCCCTTGGTGTGGTTTTCTCCGTCATGCTGATAGCGCCTTCGTGGGGAGGTATGATCAACGGTTTGCTTACCTTGCGCGGTGCGTGGGATAAAGTGCGGAAAGACCCTGTGCTGAAAATGTTTGTGGTGGGAGTAACCGCTTATGGAATGTCCACTTTTGAAGGTCCCATGCTGGCTTTGAAATCGGTGAATGCTTTAAGCCATTTTACCGACTGGACCATTGCCCACGTGCATGTGGGAACGCTGGGATGGAATGGTATGCTGACCTTTGGTATGGTTTACTGGCTGACTCCGAAATTGTTTAATACCAAGCTTTACTCGCGGGGTATGGCCAATGTCCATTTTTGGTTTGCCACACTGGGCATGCTTTTCTTTGTGATTCCGTTATACTTTGCCGGATTTACGCAGAGTTTGATGTGGAAACAATTTACTGATGCCGGATACCTGGCCTATCCCAATTTTCTGGAAACCGTTACACAAATTTTGCCCATGTACGCATTCCGTGCCTTCGGCGGGTCTCTTTATTTTACCGGCATGATTTTGTTTGTGATCAATGTATGGAAAACGGTGGCGGCCGGTAAATTTGTCCGTTATGAAGAAGACCAGGCGCCGGCGCTCGAAAAAGCAACGCATGCCAAAGAAAGCTTACAATGGGGATGGCATCGCCGGTTGGAAGGTAAAGCCGTTCAGTTTTCGATTTTTGCTTTGATAGCCATATTAATCGGAGGAGCGGTGGAAATGATCCCCATGTTTATGGTCAAATCCAATGTACCCACCATTGCGGCTGTTAAACCGTATACGCCGCTTGAACTACAGGGCCGTGATATTTACGTGAGTGAGGGATGCTATTTGTGCCATTCGCAAATGATTCGCCCCTTCCGCTCCGAAACCGAACGTTACGGCGAATATACCAAAGCCGGTGAAGGGGTTTATGACTTTCCTTTTCAATACGGATCGAAGCGTACAGGCCCCGATTTGGCCCGCGAAGGGGTCAAGTCTTTGCCGAACTACAAACCCAATTCGTGGCACTATAACCACATGTTGAATCCGCAGAAAATGAATGCCGAATCCATCATGCCGCCCTATCCCTGGCTCATTACCCGGAACATCGATATTGCCAGCACACCGGCAAAAATCCGGGCCATGATAAAACTGGGAGTTCCCTATCCGAAAGATTATCCTGAAAAAGCCATTTCCGACCTGAAGAAACAGGCCCATGAAATTGCCGAAAACCTGCGACAGTCGGGAATCCAGGTGGATGACAACAAAGAAATCATTGCACTGATTGCTTACCTTCAGCGCTTGGGAACCGATATTTACAAGGATAAATAATTACAAAAAATGATATTATGAAAATTGTCATGCACAGCCTTCAGCAAATAGCCCATATAGAAATTATTGCTACCATCGGATTTCTGATTTTCTTCATTTTCTTTTTGTGGATGGGATATTCCGTGTTCAAAACACCCAAATCGTATGTGGAAGAAATGAGCCGGTTACCCCTTGAAGGCAACGATGACAATACATTTGAAGAAGAGGATTTAAAGTAACCCTAAACCTGAGAAAAAAATGGATAACGAAAAAAAACATCTTCAAAAAGACGAAGATTACGAAATTGATACATTGACCAATGACCGCCTGATCAAAGGACATGATTACGATGGCATCAAAGAGTTGGACAACGACCTGCCTCCGTGGTGGAAATGGCTGTTTTACATTACCATCGCCTTTGCCATTATCTATTCCATCCGGCTTTTTGTTTTTAAAGCCCCCGATTTAATCCAGGCCGACGAATATCAAAACGAAATGGCTTCGTACAAAGCAGCTCATGCCGGTACCAAAGCAGCTGGTACATTTGAGGTGAAATTGCTGACCGACGAAGCTTCATTGGCCAAAGGCAGCGAAACGTGGCACAAAATCTGCGCGGCCTGCCACATGGCCGACGGCGGCGGTTTGGTAGGCCCCAATATGACGGACGATTACTGGATTCATGGAAATACCGTTAAAGATTTGTATAATGTTGTCACCAATGGCGTTATCTCCAAAGGGATGCTCTCTTATAAAGACCAACTCTCCAATGAGGCCAGGCTGCAAGTGGTCAGTTACATTCTCTTGAAACTCCACGGAACCACACCTGCCAAAGCCAAAGCACCCCAGGGAAAAAAGTATAAATTCCTGTACAAATAAGAAACATGGGGTATATCCTTTCGTCTAAAAGCCGGATAGTTTTATTCGGCTTTTGACATTTTAAAAAAACAGTTATATAAATACATAACTTAATATTAATAAGATTTATGGCAAAGAAAAATACGGCCTATTTTCGTGATAAACTGACCACGGTGGACGAACAGGGAAAACGGGTTTGGTTGTACCCCAAAAAACCGAAAGGAAGGTATTTTAATAAACGCAAGATTTTAGCCATCGTGCTTTTGGCGTTTCTGTATGCCGGGCCTTTTATCAAAGTACACGGGCAACCCCTTTTGCTGTTCAATATCTTTGAACGGAAATTTATTCTTTTTGGAACGGTATTTTGGCCACAAGATTTTCATCTCATTGTCTTGATGCTCATTACGCTCATTCTGTTTGTTGTACTGTTCACCGTTATTTTCGGGCGGTTGTTCTGCGGCTGGGTGTGTCCGCAAACCATCTTTATGGAGTTTGTTTTCCGCCGCATCGAGTACCTCATCGAAGGCGATTCGGCTGCACAGCGCCGATTGGCCAAACAACCCTGGGATTTTGAAAAGGTTTGGAAAAAAACTTTGAAACACCTTGTTTTTTACGCCATTGCTTTTATCACAGCCAATACCTTTTTAGCTTATATCATCGGTATCGACCAATTAATGGTGTATATAAAAGAAGGCCCTTTGCAGCATTTGCCGGGTTTTATCGGGTTGCTTATTTTTTCAGGGGTTTTTTATTTCATCTTTGCTTTCTTTCGTGAACAGGTGTGCACCATTGCATGTCCTTACGGACGTTTGCAGAGTGTTTTGATTGATCCCAAAACACTGATTGTGGCTTATGATTACAAAAGGGGAGAACCCCGCGGGCCGTTATCCAAAGCCAAAGAGGGAAACCTGGGCGATTGTGTGAACTGTAACGCCTGTGTGGCCGTATGCCCCACCGGAATTGATATCCGTAACGGAACACAACTGGAGTGCATTAACTGTACGGCATGTATCGATGCCTGTGATGCCACCATGGAAAAAGTAAACCGTCCCAAAGGACTCATCCGTTATGATTCGGAAGAAGGAATAGAAACCGGCAAGCACCATCTTTTTAACACGCGTTCCATAGCTTACTCACTTGTGCTTACCGCCCTTTTGGTTTTTGTAGGATTCCTTTTTGCCCTGCGGGGTGATTATGAAGTTACCATCCTGCGGGCCAGGGGGAGTATGTACCAGGAATACGGCAAAGACAGCCTGAGCAACATCTACAATTACAATATCGTGAACAAATCGAGACACGATATTCACGTTAATATGAAGTTGCTCTCACCACCGGGAACAATTCATTTTATCGGTGGAAACCTGACCGTTCCTTTCGGACAATCTGCTAACGGAACTTTCCTTGTGGTTTTACCGAAAAAAGAGATGCACTCTTCGGAAATTCCCATTGTCATCGGGTTGTTCCATAACGGAAAAAAAGTAGAAAATTACCATTCCACCTTTGTAGCTCCCAATAGTCTTGATACCCCTTCTTCAGGTTCTTCACACGCTAAAAAAAATAAAAATGAAAATTAAATGGAATTGGGGGACGGGGATTACCCTTTTTATCCTCCTTTTTGTAAGTTTTATCCTATGGCGGGTGTACGAAACCACACAACATCCCGTCATGCTGGTCGAAAAAGATTATTATCCCAAAGGATTGCAGTATCAGCAGCGGATTAACGAGCGTGAAAACGCCCGCCATTACCGGGATCAATTTGTTGTAAAGCAGGATAAACAGGAAGTAGTCATCACATTTCCCGCTTTGCATCCCGATACCAGCCGTTTTACTTTTTACCGTCCATCGGACAAACGGTACGATTTGAGTTTTCCGTTCCGTCCCGATAGTTTGCGGCAGATGCATTTTCCTCTTCAAAAATTTGAAAAAGGGAAATATGTCCTGAAAATTTATTGGGAAGAGGAAGGGAAAAAATTTTATGTGGAAAAAGTTTTTATCCTGCAATGAGTATGAATTTAAACTTTTATACCGCTTTAATGATCGGTTTGGTGGGCAGCCTGCACTGTATCGGCATGTGCGGCCCCATCGCCATTGCCCTGCCTTTGGGACATAAAAGCTGGTGGCACAGGACATTGGGAGGCTTGACGTATAACACGGGAAGAATCCTTACCTACGGGCTGCTCGGTGCATTGTTCGGCCTGTTGGGACAGGGTATCGAAATGGCAGGACTTCAACGTGGTGCTTCTATTTTGATCGGTATTGTCATGGTACTTTCGGTGGCATTTCCTGCTTTATTCAAAGGGAAAGTTAAGATCGAGCAGATACTTTTCGGTTATGCCGGACGGATGGTTGGTAAGTTCAGGAAATTGTTTGCCATCAACTCGTTCCCCTCACTGTTTTTGATAGGATTGTTAAACGGTTTGTTGCCGTGTGGCCTGGTGTATGTGGCGGTTGCCGGGGCGTTGAATACCAACTCTTTGATGGGGGGCGTTGTTTTCATGCTGGTTTTCGGGCTGGGAACGGTGCCGGTCATGTTGGCCATCCCTTTGTTGGGAAATCTCATCGGACAAGGGTTTCGTAAAAAATATCGCTTTCTATTATCCGCTTTGGTGGTAGTACTCGGTGTTTTGTTCATTTTGCGCGGGTTGTCCCTCGGTATTCCTTACGTGAGCCCTCCGCAAAAAATGTTAAAACCCCATGAAAAGATGATGCCCATGACGCCGCAAAAGTCAGTGACCTCTGTTACATTTCACTTTGAATAAAAAGGTATATCTTTACACCATTAAAATTTTTTACCCTATGAAGAGAATCAGTATGATTGTTGTTTTGGCAGGCTTGGTATTTTTTGCCGCCAAAACATTCGGTGTGCTTAAGCACAAAGTGGTCAAGGCCACTGCTAACAGTTTGGTTTACGTACCAGCCGATGATCCGGCCGATGCCAAGTATCCCAAAGGAGCAAAAATTTATAAAGAAAAATGTGTGGCATGCCATCAGGTCACCGGTATGGGTGTCCCCGGAGCTTTTCCTCCGCTGAAAGGTTCCGATTATCTGAAAGCCGATAAAAAGAGGGCCATTGCCCAGGTACTCAACGGCTCCAATCATGGAATTACCGTGAACGGCGTGAAATACAGTATTCCCATGCCGCCGCAGGTGGACAACTATGAGGATGCCGTTGCCGTGGTTAACTATGTGTTAAATGCATGGGGAAATAATTACGGAACGGTAACCTTGGCCGATGCCAAAGGGATTAAAATCATCCGGTAGTCCGTTTTTGATCCCTGTAAACTGAAAAAACCTGCATGGAGCTATGGCCTTCATGCAGGTTTTTTTATTAGGTTTGGGGCTCAATTTGGCAACGTATGCGTTCAATCTATCGGAAACTGGTAGTCTCTTTTTTGGTACTCAACATGTTTGCCATTGGTGCTGTGGGTATCTATTCCTATTACAAAGAAAAAGAAGCACTCCTTTCCCGTACATTTGACCAGCTCATCTCCATAAGGCAAGGCAAAAAAGACCGGTTGCTGTCTTTCTTTGCCCAACGTCAGAAGGATATGCGTGTACTGGTGCGGTTGCCCGGGCTTACCCCTTTGTGCCGTACCGAAAATTTTAAACCGGATCAACCGGCCGGGCAAAACCGGCATCTGCTTCAATATCTTTCGGCCTGGCTGAAAGATGCCGGATGTTATCACCGGCTATTGGTGATTCCTGAACATTCGAAAGCCTTTGCTGTTTTTCCGGGAGCAAAAAGTTCTGTTCCCGTTTTTCTTTCGGCTGAAGACCAAACCAGATGGAAGGAGTTGGCCCGTACAGGCGACAGCCTGCCTCAGCCATTCATTCGGGAAGTTTTTACAGCGAAAAAAGCAAATCCCCCGGTTTTGATTGTACAGGACGGTTTGACCGGTGGTGGTGCGAACATTCACACCGCAACACTGATCCTTGAAATCAAAAAACAAGCCATTAACGACCTTATGTTTGAAAACAGTCCGCGCAGCGGCCTTGGAAAAACAGGAGAGGTTTATCTTGTGGGAAACGACCACTTAATGCGCAGCAATTCCAGATTCTTAAAAAATGCCGTATTTAAAACAGCAGTTAATACGCCGGGGGTTATCCGTGCCCTGCAAGGACAGAGCGGATTTTCACAGTTTCCGGATTACCGGCATATAGCTGTGCTGAGTGCTTACAGCCCTTTGCAATTTTCAGGAATACATTGGGCCATACTGGCTGAAATCGACACGAAAGAGGCCATGATACCCATTTATTCTATTCGCGACAATATTGTTTATCTGAGCCTGCTGATTGCCTTGATTTCGTCCGCCATGATTACTTTTTTATCCAAAAAAATTACCGATCCGTTGAAAAAATTAAAAGCCGCTACGACAAAAATTGCCTCCGGCAAGTATGGCCATACCATTCCGGTGAAAACAAGGGATGAATTGGGTGAACTGACCCATGCCTTTAATGAAATGTCACAAAAGCTGCAATCGCAGGCCGTAAAACTGGAAAATGAAAAAAAACTAAGGTTACGTTCGGTTTTGGATGCCCAGGAAGAAGAAAGACAACGCCTTTCGCGTGAATTGCATGATGGCTTGGGTCCTTTGCTGCTCAGTGGTAAAATGAAATTGGAGGCTGCTATGGGAAGCGACAGGGAAAGTATGACGGACTCCATCCATCAGGTCATGGGGCTTTTTTCGGATACGGTACATGAAATAAGAAACATTTCCAACAATATGATGCCCTCGGGGTTGAAAGAATTCGGACTGGAAACAGCCATCGAATCGCTGTGCCGCCAAATCAGGGAAACCCATGCCATAAAGGTTCATTGCCACATCGACCTGAAAAAGGGGCATTACGGTAAAACAACAGAAATCTATCTTTTTCGTATCGCACAGGAAGCCCTGAACAATGTATTGAAACATGCGCAGGCTTCTGAAATTTTTCTTAACCTGGAAGAAATTGACGGCCATCTCTATTTTTCAATTTCCGACAACGGAGTGGGTTTTATCCCTGGCCACCAGGAGTTTCCAAACGGCAACGGTCTGTTGAATATGAAAGAACGGGTCAATTTACTCAATGGTTTTTTTGAACTGTCTTCTGCTCCCGGCAAGGGAACGAAAATAGACATTGATATTCCGGTATTATGAAACAAATCAAAGTTTTGTTGGCTGACGACCACCAACTTTTCAGGGAAGGACTTTACGCCTTGTTACAAAAAACCACAGGTATTAAGGTTATTGGAATGGCTAAAGATGGGGCCGAATTGCTGGAAGCCATCCGGAAACAACACCCTGATGTGGTACTTTCGGATATCAGTATGCCGGGACAGACGGGCATTGAAATTTGTGCCTCGGTTTCGTCCCAATACCCTGATGTAAAATTTATTATGCTTTCGATGTACAACAACGAAACGTTTTTCATCAACAGCCTGAAAGCCGGTGCCAAAGGTTTTCTGTCGAAAGAAATCTCGCGGGATGAACTGCTCAGAGCCATTAGGATGGTACATGAAGGCGGAGAATATTACGACAAGAAACTAAGTCACACCATTCTGAAAGAGTATGCCGAACAAATGCACTTTTCGCCAAAAACGGAAAGCACGGCAGAAACGACTCTTTCGCCCCGCGAAAAAGAAATTATCCGGTTGGTGGCCGAAAGCTATTCCAACGGGGAAATTGCCGAACAGTTGAAAATCAGTGTCCGTACCGTCAACGCCCACAAAAACAATATTATGCGGAAGCTACATTTAAAAAGCACTGTGGACATTGTAAAATATGCCCTGGTGAATAAAATCATTCATTTGTAGAAAGGAGCAACCCATTCGGGGAAACCCGCTTCCCTTTTGCCTTTCTTTTTGTTGCAAGGACTTGTTGTAGGTATTTTACCTACGGCATTGTAAAAATACCTATCCCTAAAATACGCATTCCCTCTATTGTTTTATCAGAGGGTATGCCGCACTTTTGTATTTGGAAATAAAAAAGGAACTTGTTATGAGAAAAAACTTATCCCTTCTCTTTGTTTTGTTGCTGTTTTTATGGCCGGGGCATAAGTTGCAGGCACAAGAAGGTCATCAGGTATTGGCCGAAACTTCCCCATCGCATCTTTTCCTCGGAGCCGATCTTGTCAGCCGGTATGTGTGGCGCGGCATGATGCTGGGGGGAAATTCCCCCGCCATTCAGCCTTATTTTACTTATGATTATAAGGGTTTTGAAGCCGGTGTTTGGAGCTCATTTACCCTTTCGGGAAACAATTACTCGCAGGAGGTTGACCTGCACCTGAGCCAGACATTTGCCAAAGGGATGTTTACGGTTACCCTGACGGATTATTTTTTTCCATCCGATACCGGAAGTTACAATTATTTCGATTACCGGAACCAAAACACCGGCCATATTCTGGAAGGAACGCTTGCCTTTAACGGAACCGACAAGTTTCCGTTGACCTTTTTGGTGGCTACCAATTTTTTTGGTGCGGATGCCGCCCGTATCGAAAGGGATCCTGCCAGTCCGCAATTCAACCGGAAAACGGGCATTCAATACTCCACCTATTTCGAACTGGGATATCCCTTTACGGTAAAAGGAGCGGACATCAATGCTTTTATCGGTTTTAACGCTACTACGCCGCGAAAAGCCGATGAGGCCACGGGATACATTGGCGAAAGCGGATTTTACGGTACGGGATTCGGTGTGGTAAACCTCGGCTTTACCGCTTCAAAGGCAGTATCCCTTACTAAAAAATATGCCTTACCGCTTTCCGTTTCGATGATGACCAACCCGCAATCGGGAAAAATATTTTTTGTTTTCGGAATTTCATTCTAACCTTTATATTCATTTAAATTTTATGTTATGATAGATACAGGAACAACAACCTTCATGATCTTGTCAACCAGCTTGGTCATGTTAATGACTCCTGGATTGGCTTTCTTTTACGGCGGATTGGCCGGAAAGAGAAACATTCTGGGCATTATGATTCAAACCTTTGTATCGCTGGGGCTTACCACCATTTTATGGATTGCTTTCGGCTATTCCCTTTGTTTCAGTGGGGGACAAGGTGCCATTATCGGAAACTTCGATGCTGCTTTTTTAAAAGACATCCCTTTTAACCAGATGTTTGCCGGTGGGGGAAACCAGTATCCCACTTTTATTTTTGTGGCCTACCAAATGATGTTTGCCATTATTACTCCTACATTGATTACCGGGGCTTTTATCAACCGGATCACGTTTAAAGGTTATCTGATCTTCCTCGTGCTGTGGCAGATCTTTGTCTATTATCCTTTTGTGCACATGGTGTGGGGTGGCGGTTTGCTCGCCAGCTGGGGCGTCATCGACTTTGCCGGTGGAATCGTGGTTCATGCCATTGCCGGATTTGCCGCACTGGCATCGGTGATTTATGTCGGAAAACGTATTGATACCAAATCGCCTCCCAACAGTATTCCGTTGGTGGCCATTGGCACAGGACTGCTGTGGTTCGGTTGGTACGGCTTTAATGCAGGAAGCGAACTGAAAGTGGATTCGGTAACCACTTTGGCTTTTCTGAATACGGATGTGGCTGCTTCCTTTGCGGCCATCACCTGGTTGATTATTGAATGGAGCCGTGAGAAAAAGCCCAAATTTATCGGATTACTGACAGGAGCTGTAGCCGGATTGGCAACCATTACCCCTGCTGCCGGATTCGTTCCTTTGTGGGCAGCAGTCATCATTGGTATTGCCGCCGGGGCCATTTGCTATATTTCCGTACAGTTCAAAAACAAACTGGGCTGGGACGACGCCCTCGATGTTTGGGGTGTACACGGAATGGGCGGCGTGCTCGGAACCATTCTGCTCGGGGTGTTTGCCACCACAGCGGTGAATCCCAACGGTGCCAACGGGCTGTTTTTCGGCGGCGGCACTTTCTTTTTGAAAGAATTGGTTGCCGTTGTGATTGCAGCGGCTTACGCTTTCGTTTTTACCTTGCTGATGCTGAAACTTATCAATTACATTACTCCGGTGAAAGTAGATCCCGAAACGGAAGTCATGGGGCTGGATGCTGCAGAGTTGGGCGAAAAAGCTTACGATGAAGGAGCACTCTGAGTTCATAAATTCGTTAAATAAAAAAGGCTGTCCGCCAGTGGCGGACAGCCTTTTTCTATTGCGGAGAGTGAGGGATTCGAACCCCCGGACCCGTGAAGGTCAACGGTTTTCAAGACCGCCGCATTCGACCACTCTGCCAACTCTCCA
>CAYYRE010000108.1:0-10633 GCA_964473895.1 uncultured Lentimicrobiaceae bacterium
CTATTTATCTGTGAACGAGAAACTTGTGCCTTGGCCAATCTGAAAAGAGTACCGGAGTAAACCTTCCGGCGTTGAACAAGGCTTGCGGGCAGCAGTCCCGGACGGCTGGCCAAAAAAATCAATATTGTTGTATGATGTTTTTAAATGAAGTTGTTTAAAGATTACAAAACATAAATTTGCTAAGAACTTGATCAATCAGCAAATAAATATTTTTTTCAGGGGGAACCGCTTCGCTTTCCCATAAAATTTTTTCATTCGTCTGTGTATAATTTCGAATGAAAAAATTTTATGTACATTTGCTTTCCTATCATCAGCACCACACCAAAATGATTGCTACACATACGTTCGTTTCCCTGTCGTTTGAGGAGTTTCAAACGAAATTTACTCACGCTTTGAATACCATAGATTTCAGGCCCACCCTTGCTTTTGCCTTTGTTTCGACTTCGTTTCCGCTGACACGGATTATGGACCTGTTGAAAGAGCAACACATCAACCTTTTTGGAAGCAGTTCGGGCGGGGAAATCTTGTTTAACCAACAGGAAAACCATATTGGTGACAAATCGGCTGTTGTGGTGTTGACCGACATACCTAAGGACAGTTACCGGTTGCATTTTCTCCCGCAAGGGCAGGAGTCCCCTTTTGCCCTCGGGGCCCGGGTTGGAGAAAAAGCGGCCGCTTCCTTTCACCACCCGTCTGTTTTGTTGTGTGCCAGCGGTATTTTAATGGACGGACAGGCCTTGGTAGAGGGAATTGTTTCGCGTACTTCTGAAAAAATGCCGTTGTTCGGCGGACTGGCCGGCGATGACGGGCTTTTTGAAAAAACGTTTGTTTTTTCCGAAGAATCCATCACCGACAAAGGGGCCATGGCATTGGTTTTAAACCAAAACAAAATAGCCCTCTCGGGCATGACGGTGGGCGGCTGGGTAAGCCTTGGTGCCGAATTTACGGTAAACAAGTCGGACGGCAATACGGTTTACGAAATCAACGGACAGAAAGCACTGGACATGTATATGAACTACCTGAATGTCAAAGAAGAAGACCTACCGGCCATCGGTATCGAATATCCGTTCATGGTAAAAAAAGCCGACGGCACCTCGGTATTGCGGGCCATTACAGGCATAGACAAAGAAAAGCGCAGCCTGACGTTTGCCGGATCGGTACCGGCCGGTGCCACCGTTTCTTTTTCCACCTCTCCCGGTTTTGAAATTATGGAAAACACCCGCGAGAAAATCATTGCATTTCATCAAAACAACAAGAGGGCCGACCTGTTGCTTTTGTTTTCTTGCATTGCCCGGCACATTGCCCTGGGGCCGTTGATTTCAACGGAAATCAAGTTGGCCTCCATTAAATGGAAAAAACCGTTGGCCGGATTTTTTACCTACGGGGAAATCGGCAACAACGAACAAGAAACGGGTTCGTTTCACAACCAGACATTTACCCTGGCTTTGCTACACAAAAAGAGGAATTAAAAAACCATGCAAAAGATCATTCAACAACTCCGGGAAAAACTAAGCCGTTTGAATGAAGCGGAGGACACGGGTAAACTGATCATGGAAATGAAACAGGATATCCACCGGTTGTCCACCGAAGCCGATATCCTCAATTTCAAACTGCAAAGGGCAATGAAAGATAAAAGCGTGGTGAATTCGTTGCTCACACGCACTTCGGAAGACCTGAAAAACGCCCTGCAAAAACAGGAGAACCAGTCGGAATTATTAAAAATGCTGTTGGACACCATTCCGGCCCTTGTTTATTTTAAAGACAGTGCTTTGCGTTATCAAATGGTGAATAAGGCTTTTCTGGAATTTTCCGGCCTGCCACGCGAAGAAATCTTAGGGAAAACCTTAACCCAGGTTTTCAAACACTACCTGCAAAACGGTGAATACCAAAATTTGGAAAAGCTGGTGATAGAAAAAGGCCGTTTCTTTTACAATATTGAAGAGCAGGTCGAACAAAACAACAAAAAAATATGGGTACATACCAACATTGCTCCCGTACGGAACAAAGAAGGGGAAATCATTGGTCTTATCGGCATATCGTGGGATATCAGCAACCAGAAAAATTATGAGCTACAGCTGAAAAAAGCACGTGACCAGGCCGAAGAAGGCATCCGGGTGAAAGACCGGTTTTTGACCAATATGAGTCACGAAATCCGCACCCCGCTCAACGGCATCCTTGGTATGGCGGAAATCTTAAGCCAAACACCTTTAGAACAAAAGCAACGCGACTATCTCTCTTCGCTATTGAAATCGGCAAGACACCTTGTGGGGCTTATTGAAGATGTGTTTGAATTTTCGGCCATCGAAGCAGGGAAATACAAACCGGAACAGGGCCGTTTTAACCTTTACGAACTGTTAAACGAGGTGACCGCCAGTTTTAAAAACGAAGCTTCCGGTAAGGGCATTTCTTTTGAGGTAAACATCAGCCGCGAAATACCGGCCTATTTTTCGGGAGACCACAGGGCTTTGCAGATTATCCTGCGCAACCTGTTGAGTAATGCCATAAAATTTACCCACCAAGGAACCGTAAAATTGAAAGTAACCTCCGAGAAAACAGATAAATCCGGACAGCTAAACCTTCGTTTTGAGGTTCAGGACACCGGCATCGGAATCCGTGAAAACCAAATGAACAGAATTTTTGACAGCTTTTCGCAAGTGGACACTTCCACCACCAAGATTTACCAGGGAACCGGATTGGGGCTGGCCATTTCCGAACGGCTTGTTCACATGCTGAAAGGAGAAATCGGGGTGGAAAGCAACGAAGACGGAGGTTCGCTGTTTTGGTTTGTCATTCCCCTCGAAACAGAACAACCGGAAAAAGATACCGTTGATGAAACAGCCATCCTCGAACGGTTGAAAAATTCCAGGATTCTTTTGGTGGAAGATAACCTGATCAACCAGAAAATCAGTCGTATCACACTCGAAAAAAAAGGATGCAAACCCGATGTGGCTGTCAATGGAAAAGAAGGACTGGAGAAATTTATCCGGCAACCTTACGACTTGGTGCTCATGGACATTCAAATGCCGGTTATGGATGGTTTGGAGGCCACCCGCAAAATCCGCGCATTTGAAAAACAACAGGGAAACCGGCATGCTTTTATCATTGCACTGACGGCCAATGCCACCGAAACAGACCGGAAAAAAGCTATGAAAGCAGGTATGGATGGTTTCATCGCCAAACCTTTTCATCCGGAAGAACTTTTTAAAATTCTCCAAGGTTTTATTATCAAATAACCGCTTATGCCTTTTATCGAACTTCTGGTATTGATACTTTCGGGAATTCTTGTGGGATTTATCAATACGCTGGCGGGCGGCGGCAGCATCATATCGCTTTCCATCCTCATCATGCTGGGATTGCCGGCTACAGTAGCCAATGGTACCAACCGTGTCGCCATAGCCCTGCAAAACCTCGTGGCTGTTTCCAGTTTTAAACAACAAAAAGTGCTGGAAGTACGCAAGGCCCTTTATCTTTCCATACCGGCTATTTTGGGCTCACTGGTCGGGTCGTGGATTGCCGTGGACATCAACGAAGCCGATTTTGAAAAAGCCATAGGCATCATCATGCTGGTGATGCTCATCTTTGTCCTGTTTAAGCCGCAACAATACATTTACGGACGTGCCGAGGTCAGCGAAAAACCCATCCGGTGGGGCACTTACGTGATTTTCTTTTTTATCGGAATTTATGCCGGTTTTATCCACATGGGGGTGGGATATTTTTTGCTGGCCGGCATTGTGCTCGGCGCCGGTTACGACCTGGTAAAAGCCAATGCCATTAAGGTACTCATCATTTTGGCCTATGCCCCGTTTACCCTTGCCGTATTTTATTTTCACCACGAAATCAATTGGGGTTACGGACTGGTAATGGCCCTCGGTAACATGCTCGGCGCCTGGCTGGCTTCGCGTATGGCCGTAAAAAAAGGGGTGGCTTTTGTCAAATGGGTCATTGTCATCGTTATCCTTATGACTTCGGCACAAATGTTCGGTCTGTACGATTTTAAAACCCTGTTTCTGCCGCTAACAGGCCCTCACTAAGGAACAATTTACATCACAAATATCCGTAGAGCAAAACCATTAACACAACAGCATCATGAAAAAATTACTCTTCTTACTCATTCCGGTCATACTGCTCACGTTGGCAGGATGCCGGATAACTCCCCGGCAGGAAAACAAAAAAATACTTGGAAAATACGTCATAGTCATCCACGGCGGTGCCGGGGTCATTAAAAAAAGCCGGATGACTCCCCAAAAAGAAAAAATGTACCGCGAAAAACTGCAACAAGTCATCCGTGCAGGTGAAGGTATCCTGAAAAAAGGGGGGACAGCCCTGGATGCCGTGACCAAATGCATTACAATGATGGAAAACTCTCCCCTTTTCAACGCAGGCAAAGGCTCTGTTTTTAACGAACGGGGACAAAACGAAATGGATGCCTCCATAATGGATGGCAGCAACCTTATGGCGGGTGCCGTAGCCAATGTACACACCATCAAAAATCCCATTCTGGCCGCCCGCGCCGTTATGGAACATACGCCCCATGTCCTGCTCATAAGCGAGGGAGCAGAGGAGTTTGCCCGGAAACAAGGATTACAAATAGTAGACAGCAGCTATTTTTTTACCGAAAGCCGTTGGAAATCGTACCTGAAAGTAAAAGCAAAAAGAGCACAAGGCGAAAAACACGGAACCGTGGGATGTGTAGCTCTTGACAAACACGGAAACCTTGCAGCAGGCACCTCCACCGGCGGAATGACCTATAAAATGTACGGCCGTGTGGGGGATACCCCCCTTATTGGTGCCGGCACCTATGCCGACAATGCCACCTGTGCCGTTTCATGCACCGGCCACGGCGAATTTTTCATCCGGAACGTGGTAGCTTACGATATTGGAGCCCTCATGAAATATTCGGGATTCAGCCTGAAAGAAGCTGCCAATTATGTTATCCTGTCAAAGTTGAAAAAACAGGGAGCTGAAGGAGGTATTATTGCGGTGGACCGCACCGGCCATTTTACTATGACCTTTAACACCCCGGGCATGTTCAGAGCTTATGCCACTTCCGAAGGATTTCACGGAGTGGCCATGTACAAAGAGGAGACACCTTGACAAAACAGATGCAAAAAACATGCGTTAAAGTCACACCGCAGTACGAATGGATAAAGCCCCCCTTTTTTGACCAACGTCACCCATCGGAAAAAAGCAACCCTTATCTTTGCCCCCCATAAATTTAATCCTGACCATGGACTACCAAACGATTCTGAACGAAATTGTCACCGAAACGGCAGATCTTGCCGGTAAAGGCAAAGTGGCCGGTTACATTCCCGAACTCTCCAAAGTGGACAGAAACCATTTCGGTATGTCGCTGCACCTGTTGCACGGTCCGCATTTTCAGGTAGGCGACAGCCAAATACGGTTTTCCATCCAAAGTATTGCCAAGGTTTTTTCGCTGAGCATGGCCATCGGTCTTTTGGGCGAAAGCCTGTTTGAACGGGTGGGGGTCGAACCCTCGGGAACGGCTTTCAATTCGCTGTTGCAGTTAGATTACGAAGAAGGCATTCCGCGCAATCCGTTCATCAATGCCGGCGCCATGGTCATTGCCGATATCCTGGTTTCGGAACTTCATCATCCGCGGCAGGAACTGCTCCAATACGTCAGAAAACTGGCCGACAATCCGGGAATAAATTACAATCCCGTGGTGGCCGCTTCCGAAAAAAGAGAAGGGTACCGCAACCGGGCCATGGCCAATTTACTCAAAGCACATGGCAACCTGCACAACGAAGTGGATACGGTCCTCGATTTTTATTTTCACCTCTGTTCCATCGAAATGAGCTGCGAGGAACTTTCGCAAACTTTTCTCGTTTATGCCCATCATGGAAAACTGCCCCGTACCGGTGAACAGATACTCACCAAAAGTCAGTCGAAACGGCTCAATGCCCTCATGCAGACCTGCGGGTTTTACGATGAAGCCGGCGAATTTAGTTTCACCGTCGGGTTGCCCGGAAAAAGCGGCGTTGGCGGCGGTATCGTGGCCATCCATCCCGAAAAGTTCAGTTTGAGCGTATGGAGTCCCGCCCTTAACCGCAAAGGAAATTCCATCCGCGGCATGAAAGCCCTGGAACTGTTTACCACCAAATCGGAAATGTCTGTTTTTTAAAACCAAGCCCATGCAAATCATCGGCCACCGGGGATCGGCAGGTACCGCCCCTGAAAATACCCTCCTGTCTTTCGAAAAGGCCATTACGGCGGGAGTCAACATGATCGAACTGGATGTTCACCGTTGCCAAAGCGGCGAATTGATCGTACTCCACGATGAGAAAATCAACCGTACCACCAACGGTAAAGGAGCTGTCAACCGCAAAACACTGGAACAGCTGGAACAGTTTGATGCCGGACAGGGCGAAAAAATCCCCACCCTTCGCGAGGTCTTGAACTTAGTGAACCGCCGGGTAAAAATTAATATCGAATTAAAAGGAGCCGCCACGGCCATGCCGGTTGTTCAACTCCTCGAAGAATACAAAAACCGTTTCGGATGGCAAACCGGTGACTTTTGTATTTCTTCGTTTGACCATCGGCAACTTTTGCAGTTCAGGCAGTTGGACCCACTGACCCCCATTGGGATACTTTACGAAGGTTACCCCAAAGGGTTTGTATCGATGGCCCAAAAATTACAAGCCGCATCCATCAATATACCTCTACGAAAAGCCACCCGAAAAACCATCGATATTATCCACGCCCATCAGCTGGAAGTATGGGTATATACCGTCAACCGCCCCGAAGATTTCCTGCGCTTGAAACAGCTGGGTGCGGACGCCGTCTTTACCAATTTTCCGGAAAAGATGTTACGGCTCAACACTTGATGTTAAAACCCGTTTCACGGCATGGTGCCATGCGTTGAGCAGGTTGTCCACTTTTTCCCGCGAAAGCGTGGGTACAAAAGTTTTGTCCACCTGCCATTGCTGTTCAATATCAGGAATATCATTCCAGAAACCCACGGCCAAGCCGGCAAAATAGGCTGCTCCAAGCGAGGTACTCTCCAACATCAAAGGCCTTTGCACTGTGGTTTGCGAAACATCAGACTGCAGCTGCATCAAAAAATCATTGGCTGCCGCTCCGCCATCCACACGCAAGTTCTCAATGGGCAAACCGGCATCTTGCTGCATGGCATGCATCACATCGTAACTTTGGTAAGCCACCGACTCAAGCGCGGCACGGACTATGTGTTCGCGTGAGGTACCCCGTGTGATACCGTAAATCATACCCCGTGCTTCCTGATCCCAGTAAGGGGCGCCCAAGCCCGTAAAAGCCGGCACAAAAACCACCCCGCCGCTGTCTTTTACCGACAACGCTTTTTTTTCACTTTCGGCCGCCGTACGGATGAGCCGGAGGCCGTCACGAAGCCATTGCACCACGGCACCCCCCACAAATACGCTGCCTTCCAGCGCATAAGTTACCCCGTCCTGCAGTTGCCATGCCACGGTGGTCAGCAGCCGGTTGTGCGACTGCACCGCTTGTTTCCCCGTATTCATCATCAAAAAACATCCCGTACCGTAGGTGTTTTTCACCATGCCGGGACGTGTACACATTTGCCCGAAAAGTGCCGCCTGCTGGTCACCGGCCACTCCGGTCACCGGAATCTTCGTGGAAAAAATAAGCCCCGAGGTGCGGGTAAACAACGTGCTGTTGGATTTTACTTCGGGCAACATGGAAAACGGAATATCAAAAAGCCGCAACAACTCCTCGTCCCACTGCAAAGTATGAATGTTAAACAACATGGTACGCGAAGCGTTGGAAACATCTGTCAGGTGTGCCTTGCCGTTGCTCAGGTTCCACATCAGCCAGCTGTCCACCGTACCAAAAGCCAGGTCACCGCGTTCTGCCGCCCGCCGCGCTCCCGCCACATGGTCCAAAATCCATTTCACCTTGGTGGCCGAAAAATAGGCATCGATTTCCAGACCCGTCTTTTCGGCAATCATCTGTTGCAGTCCTTCGCGTTTCAAAGCCTCACAATAGGAGGCCGTCCGCCGGTCCTGCCACACAATGGCATTGTACACCGGTTTGCCGTTTTTTCTGTCCCACACAATGGTCGTTTCGCGCTGGTTGGTCACCCCGATGGCCGCAATATCCGTAGCCGGTATGTTATGCTGCGCCACCACTTCGGCCGCCACGCTCACCTGCGAACTGTATATCTCCGCCGGGTCGTGTTCCACATATCCCGGCTGCGGAAACAACTGCCTGAATTCTTTTTGTGCCATGGCCACCGCTTTCCCCGCATGGTCGTACAGTACGGCACGCGAACTGGTAGTTCCCTGGTCGAGCGATAAAATGTATTTCCGGTTCATAAGTATGCTGTTTTTAAATCAATTTTTTTCTTTTTTCGGGCAGCGGCCGGGCTGTCGCTCATAGTCCTCGTCCCGGGGCGGTGTCGGCCAGGCGTTTCCGGGGGCTTCCTGTGGTCGCCCCGGCTCCGCAGGCCTCCATGCCGCCCCGTTCCTGTGGGCTATTCCGCTCCATCTTCCAAAGGAACTCCTTCGGAGCCTGCTGCAGGAACAAAGCAAACACCTTGTACAATCCCCGAAATGTCAAAACCGTCCCATTATTCCAAAGCCATACATCAATCTTTTGAAATCTTATCCACTAAAAAGCAGAAGCCCGTATTTAAATCCGCCTTCCAATTTATAAAATCCAACTCTTGAATGTTGCATTTAAATTCCGGAATTTGCTATTGGATATTTTTTTCTTTAGTCCAACAAATATCCCTTTGCCAGTACTTTGTATTTCTCCACCTGATCGCGTACCCAGCGGCGGCGGCGGCCCAATTCTTCGGCCATGATCCTTGCCACTTTCGGAGCGGCTTCCATACTTTTGCGGGCATCCAACAGCAGAAAACGGCTGCGGCGGGCCAGGAAATCTTCCACCGTACGGGCCATCTCTTCACGTACAGCCCAAACCACCTCGGCTTTCGTATAAGGAAATCCTTCGACCAACGGCTCGGACATACTTTGGTCCTCGCGCGACAGTACCAGAATTTTATTCCGGTCGGTACCGTAATAATGCAACGGATCGTCTTCATCAAACGTCCTGGCATAACCGTGTATCGGCATATGCTCCGTTACACAGGGCTTTTCTTCCAGTCCGCCAATCAAAATGGCCTTTTCCACCACATCCTCCGCCATTTTCCGGTAGGTTGTCCATTTGCCGCCCGTAATGGTCAATAATCCCGAAGGGGAAATGGAAATTTTGTGTCCCCTGGAGATTTCTTTGGTTTTTTCACCCTCCTTTTCAGGGGCTGCCAAGGGCCGAAGGCCGGCAAATACGCTGCGCACATCGGTACGTTTGGGCCGGTAAACCAAATAATCACCGGCCGTATTCAGGATAAAATCAATTTCTTCGGGCAATGCACGGGGTTCCAAACTGATTTCTTCCATGGGCGTATCGGTGGTCCCTACCACCACCTTACCGTGCCAGGGAACGGCAAACAGCACCCTTCCATCTGGCGTTTTGGGAATCATAATGGCCGTATCACCCTGCAAAAACTTCCGGTCAAGAATAATATGAACCCCCTGCGAAGGAACAATGGTTTTATGGCTTTCGGGATGATCCATTTGAATCACACTGTCGGCAAAAACACCGGTGGCATTCACCACCACCTTGGCCTTGACCGGATACACCGCATTGTTTTCCACATCCAACACCCGAACGCCCGTTACAAATCCCATTTCATCTTTTAATAAGCCGGTGACACGACAATAATTTATGGCCGTCCCACGGTTATCCTCCAGTGTCTGCATCAAACTGATGGCCAGCCGTGCGTCGTCAAACTGCCCATCAAAATAAATCACCCCGCCGTTTAACCCCTCTTTTTTCAGGTTGGGAATGGCTTCCATAACCTTCTCACTACTGACCCTTTCGGATGGCCCGAGTCCCAGTTTGCCCGACATCATATCGTAAACTTTCAGTCCAATAGTGTAAAACGGCCCGTCCCACCATTCGTACGTCGGGATAATAAACGCCTGGTTACTGACCAAATGCGGCGCATTTTGCCGCAACAGCCCCCGCTCTTTCAAGGCTTCGAGCACCAGCGAAATGTCGCCTTGGGCCAAATAGCGCACACCGCCGTGAACCAGTTTGGTACTCCGACTGGAGGTCCCTTTGGCAAAATCAGCCTGTTCCAGTAACAATGTTTTATATCCCCTGGTGGCAGCATCCACAGCAGTCCCCAGTCCGGTCGCCCCACCGCCAATGACAACAATATCCCATTCCGGCGTGACTTTCAACTTTTCAATATTGATGTTTCGGTTCATAATCATTTGATGATTGAAAAAGTAAAGGTAGAAAAAAAACACTTCGTGCCGAATTTTACAACAAATCGACCGGCACAAGCAGAAAAACACTATTTTTGCCCTGTTATTTATACATAATCTAAATTATATCCGCTTCATAAATAAAAGCAAAAAAGCAAGCAGGCAAAATTTGAATTATCCAAATAAAAAATTATAACCACATGAAACCTCCATGGCGGCAAATCGGCACACAGAAGAATGATGATAAACCCACCCCCACACCCCTCCAAGGAGGGGAATTTGATAACACGTTAAAAAACAACATAATAAAAATTATAACCACATGAAATCCATAGGATTGTTTT
>CAYYRE010000109.1:0-10614 GCA_964473895.1 uncultured Lentimicrobiaceae bacterium
TTAAACAACTTCAGTGGGAACCGCTTCGCTTTCCCATAAAATTTTTTCATTCGTCTGTGTGTCATTTCGAATGAAAAAATTTGATGTACATTTGTACTTTAAACTTTTACCCATGACAAAACTACATAAAGGCGACAAAGCACCGGATTTTCAGGGTGTTGACCAAGATGGAAAAGAAATATCCCTTGCCGATTTCAAAGGGAAAAAACTGATCTTGTATTTCTATCCGAAAGACAACACACCGGGATGTACCAACGAAGCCTGCAACTTTCGTGACCATTATGATTTTTGGCTTTCGAAAGGTTATGCCATTGTAGGCGTCAGCCCCGACAGTGTGGCCTCGCACCAAAAATTCAAAGCAAAACATAACCTTCCGTTTCCGTTGATCTCCGATCCGGAAAAAAAGATTATAAAAGCCTATGGCGCCTGGGGACCCAAAAAACTGTACGGACGCGAATACGAAGGGCTCATCCGTTCTACTTTTGTAATTGATGAAGAAGGAAACATCCTGGAGGTCTTCGGCAAAGTAAAAACCAAAGAACATACCGAACAAATTGTAAAAAAACTAAATCTCGAATAATATGACAGCAGATAAGGAAAACAAGGCCAAGGATAAAGAACGCGAAAATAAACTGAAGGTTCTTGAAGCAACCCTGGGAAAACTGGAAAAAAACTATGGTAAAGGGGCCATTATGCGCCTTGGCAGTACGGAAGTGGAAAAAATTCCTTCCATTTCCACCGGATCCATCGGACTGGATTTCGCCCTCGGCGTGGATGGGCTGCCCAAAGGACGGGTAACGGAAATTTACGGACCCGAATCTTCGGGAAAAACCACCCTGGCCCTGCATGTGATAGCCGAAGCCCAAAAACAGGGCGGTATTGCCGCATTCATTGATGCCGAACATGCTTTCGACCGTTACTATGCCGCCAAGCTGGGTGTCAACATCGAAGAGCTGCTTGTATCACAACCCGATAACGGCGAACAGGCATTGGAAATTACCGACAACCTCATTCGTTCGGGTGCCATTGACGTCATCGTCATCGACTCGGTAGCCGCCCTGACCCCCAAAAGCGAAATCGAAGGCGAAATGGGCGATTCCAAAATGGGGCTGCAGGCCCGCCTGATGTCACAGGCCCTGCGAAAACTCACCGCCAACATCAGTAAAACCAATACGGTGTGCATTTTCATAAACCAGTTGCGCGAAAAAATAGGGGTTATGTTCGGGAACCCCGAAACCACCACCGGCGGCAATGCCCTGAAATTTTACGCTTCGGTACGTCTCGACATCCGGCGCATCAGCCAAATCAAAGATACCGATGAAGTCCGCGGCAACCGGGTCCGGGTGAAAGTGGTGAAAAATAAAGTGGCTCCGCCTTTCCGCAAAGCCGAATTCGACATCATGTATGGAGAAGGCATTTCAAAAATCGGCGAAATCATCGACATCGGCGTAGAAAAAAATATCATTAAAAAAAGTGGTTCATGGTTTAGCTACGGCGATACCAAACTGGGCCAAGGCCGCGAAGCCGTCAAAAGAATCCTCCAGGACAACCCTGACCTCATGGAAGAACTGGAAAATAAAATTAAACAAGCCCTTGCCGAAAGCGAGGTGTAAAGCCAAAAGGCTTCTCCTGAAAGCAAAAAAAGCGGTTAAAACCGCTTTTTTTGTTTTCACCCACCGCGTCTTATCCCCTTTCCTTCACATAAAAAGCCACCTTTTCCAGCGAAGAAATCATGTTGTATTCTTCGAGATAAACATCATCGGGAACCTCCACCGGTGTCGGTGTGTAGTTTAATATGCCTTTGATACCCGCATCAACCATTACCTGAACCGTTTCATTTGCCTGGTCGGCAGGAACCGTTAGAATGCCGATTTTGATGTTTTCGTCGGCAACCACATCCCAAACCTTATCGACCGGATAACAAGGAATTCCTGCAATTTTTTTCCCTATCTTTTCCGGATTGACATCAAAACCGGCAGTGATTTCCAGTTTCTCCCTTTTACCGCGAAAATAATTGACGATGGCACGCCCCAGATCACCCATGCCGAAAATAGCCACCCGCTGCCCTTCGGGACTGTCGATCAATTCCCCGATAAGGGTTACCAAATCCTGAATGTTATATCCTTTGCGCAAACTGCCGGAATAACCGATCAACATCAAATCGCGCCGTACCTGGACGGCGGTAATATGCAACAAAGCCGCAATTTCATGCGAAAAAATATGGGTTTTTCCTTTATCAGCACAAATATGTAACGCCCGGCGGTACTGGCTGAGCCGCTCAATGGTCTTATGCGGTATTTTTTGCGAAAGATGATTTTCCATTTTAGTATTTGTTATTCATTTAACAGTGCAAATATATAAGCATTTTTTATACAAAACGCACTTTTCGCTATTTATTCACAATAATTTTTTTTGAAAAATGGTTTAGTTTTGCCGAAAAATCAAATCATTGGACACAACCACATTTTTATCAAAATATCAGCCGCAGGTTAACGGTAAAAATCGTTTTCTTTTTTTTGCTCCCGGCCGGATCAACCTCATGGGTGATCATACCGACACTACCGGCGGGTTCGTTTTACCGGCTGCGCTTTCACGGGGCACCTATCTGTTTGCTCAAAAGATTCCGGAAAACGAAATCCGCCTGTATTCCTTGAATCTGGAAAAGAAAAAAACGGTTTCATTGGAAAATCCTTTGCATCCGGCGAAAGATTGGACCGATTATCCCATGGGGGTCATCCACGAAATCATACAACAAGGCTGGAAACCACAGGGACTGGAGCTTATCTATTTCGGCGACTTGCCCATGAATGCCGGACTCTCCAGCTCAGCATCCATCGAAATGGTCACGGCACTTGCCCTGAACCAAATGTTTTCGTTGGCACTACCGGACAAAACGCTGGCACTCCTGTCACAGGCGGCAGAACACCATTTTGCCGGGGTACAATGCGGCATCATGGATCCATATGCCATTGCTTTTGGACGGCCCGGACAAGCTCTTCTGATGGATTGTCATAACATAACGCACCGCGAAATTCCCATCCATCTCGACGGATACCAATGGGTTGCCGTAAACAGCAACGTAAAACACGAATTATCGCAATCCATCTATAATCAACGTGTTGAAGAACTAAAACGGGTCCATGAAACCATCAATTCATTTTTTGAAGTTCCCTACCTTGGCATGCTCACCGGCGAAGACCACGAGTGGTTGGATAAACTGGTGGAAGACCCGTTACTGAAAAAAAGATTGCGTCATGTGGTGAACGAAAACACGCGCGTACAGGCGGCTGCTGAGATGTTGGAAAAAAAAGATGCCATGGGTTTCGGGCGACTCATGTACGATTCGCACGATTCACTGGCATACGATTTTGAAGTGAGTTGCAAAGAGCTGGATGTTTTGGTAAAAATCGCTTCGGAGACCGAAGGGGTTGCCGGTGCCCGCCTAACCGGTGCCGGTTTTGGCGGTTGCACACTGAACCTTGTCAGCAGCGACCGGATACCTCTTTTTATCAAAAAAATACAAAACGATTTTGAAAAAATGACGGGAAAGAAAGCTACGGTGTATCCTTTATCCCTGACAGGGGAAAAAGGAATGATTTCCTGACCGGCTGAAAACGCTACTGATAAACCGTCGTAAACCAGATAAAAGCGATATAAATCAACACCAAAAGGACGCCTTCTGCCCGGTTGAGCGTATTTTTTGTTTTTCCCAACTTGCCGAAAATAAGCAAAAGAAGACCTGAAAGGAAAACCAGTCCCAATTGTATGTTCAGGTTCACCGAATAAGGAATAGGCTTAATCAGGGCGGTGATTCCGAGCACCAAAAAAATATTTAAAATATTGGAACCCACCGCATTGCCCAAAGCCATATCGGCATTGTTTTTCCTTGCTGCAATAATAGAAGTCGCCAGTTCGGGCAACGAGGTGGCTCCGGCCACAAGGGTCAGCCCCATGGCTGTTTCGCTGATACCCATCGAATCAGCTATCTTTACGGCACTGTCAACAATCCATTTCCCGCCGAAATAAAGCCCGAGTCCACCGGCCACAACAAAAAGAAACGACCATCCCCACGAATACTCCTTAAATTGCTCATGGAGTTCCCCACTTTTCTCCGGTTGTTTAAAAAATGTAACATAAAGAAAAAATCCGAGAAAGAGAAGAAGCACCACCCCATCGGGCCGGCTAATGATATCCGGCCGGCCGAAAATGAAATCATTGGCCAGCAAAAAAAGCAGCACGGGGGCAAAAAGGCTGTATGGAATATCCCGCCGGAGTGTTTTTTTCTGAAAATGTACCGGTAAAATAATGGCGGTGGCCCCCACCACCAAAAGGGTGTTGGTAATGTTGCTGCCGAGGATGTTGCCAATGGCCAGATCGGTATTTCCTTTGACCCCTGCAAAAATATTTACAATAAGTTCGGGAAGCGAAGTTCCCAGGGCAACCACTGTCAACCCCATGACCATCTGCGAAATACTCAGCTTACTGCCTATGCTGCTGGCCCCATTGACAAGAAGCTGTGCCCCGCCAATCAAGATGGCAAAACCCGAAAAAAAGATAATGTAAGTGACTAACATATTTTTCCTTAAATAAGATCGGTTGGCGTTGTGGTTCCTTTTAAAATTTTCCGCATCTCTTCCACCTGTTCACGCGTGCCCAAAACAAAAATTTTGGAGTGGGAGTAAAGTTTGGTTTCCGGCGACGGGTTCAGAATGTATTCGCCCGAAGCCGTTTTATAACCAATGATGTTGGCACCTGTTTTCCTTCGCAGTTCCAACTCTTTCAAAGGTCGCTGCATCAGGTCTTCCGGAAGATGGGTACAGGTAATCTCCATGAGCTGCACCGGGGAGTCACCATGTATGTTCAGGTGCTCCAAAAATTCCATCATATCAGGCTGTGCCACCAGTGTAGCCATGTGGGCACCACCCACCCTTTCGGGCATTACCACACTGTTGACACCTGCCATACGCAGCTTTTTCTCGGCACTTTCACTCGAAGCACGACTGATAATGTTCAAATCGGGATTGAGCGCACGGGCCGTCAGTACCACAAACAAATTATCGGCATCCAACGGCAGGGTGGCAATGAGTGCTTTGGCTTTGCCAATACCCGCTTTCAACAGCACTTCATCTTCGGTGGCATCCCCTTCAATCATTTGAAAAGGCTGCGTGACATTGCCCACCACCAATTCATGATCTTTATCCACCACAATCACTTTTTCGTTGAAAGCAGTCAGCTCCTCAATAACCTGTTTTCCGTTCCGGCCGTAGCCGCATACAATGATGTGATTTTCCATTTTTTTTGATTTTAAATTTCTCAGGTTGCCGCCAAAGAAAAAACTGAGTTGCGTTTTAAAAAGGCTTTGCGTAAAGTTGGACAAAAAATAGGCAACCACTCCGAGGCTGGAAAGAATGATGAAAATAGTAAAAATTTTTCCGGGATCGGACAAAGGATATACTTCCCTGAACCCCACGGTCGAAACGGTAATCACCGTCATGTACAAGGCATCGACAAACGAATAGGATTCGATGAGCATATAACCCGCTGTCCCGATGATCATCAGGATAAATACATAAATACCGGCTTTGATCCATTCGGGTGTCTGGTTCAGGTACTTCAAAACAATTGCTTTTTGTTTGCGCAAAGCTAAGAAATTATGGTTCTTCCGGTGAGGCTGTTTGAAAAATACCAACCTTTTCCCGAATGGACGACAGGTCCGTTTTCCTTTGTATTTTCGCCCTTGCCTTTTTGCTCACGAAAAAATTTCATGTACTTTTGTAAAAAGTACCATTCGGGGTGAACAACGAAAAACGCATCATGGTTACCGGGGCGAGCGGCTTTCTCGGCAAAGCCCTTGTGGAAACGTTGTTACACGAAAAAAGAGGGGAAATTATTGCCGTTTGCCGTACCGATGCCCATTGCCGGACATGGCAACATCATCCACATCTGCACACGGTATCGGCCGATCTTTCTGTTGAAAAAGAGATACAAACCTTAATGGCCGACACCCGTCCCGAAATTATTTTCCATCTTGCTGCCGTAGCCCGCCTCGGTGATGGGGAACAGCATCCCGAAAAAGCAATAAAAACCAACCTGCTCGGAAGTATGGGTTTGTTGCAGCAGGCAGCAAAATACGGCACAAAAAAGTTTCTGTTTACCTCTTCCGATTTGGCACGCGCAGCCAAATCAACGGTTGGTATTTCCAAGCTGTTAATGGAAAACTATTTACGCCTGTTTCCCAAACCCTTACCGCAGGTTATATCCTTTCGCATGCCCAATCTGTACGGTTTTCCGGGAAGCGTCATGGATATTTTCGCCCGTCAAATTGCAAAAAATCAAGACCTGACCATAACCGATGAAAGAATGGCTCGCCGCTTTATTCATCGCGAGGAAGCCGTATCGTACCTGTTTTATCTGCTGGAAAAGGGAGAAAATCATCAAATTTATTCTGTCAAACAAGAACCCTTGTTCATTAAAGACCTTGCTTTGCAAATGATCGCCGATTCGGGAAAAAACCTGCAGTTGAGGGTTATTGGCGCCCGTCCGGGAGAAAAACTTTTTCAGGCATCCTATGCGGATACGGAAGCTGCCGATACCGGGTACGGCCACTTGGCCCTGTTACGGCTTCCGCCCCCCTCCATCGAACAAATTTTTGCTTGTATCCAACAGCTCCCTGTGTCGCGCGAATGGCAAGCCTTGTTGCAAAACCGGTTTCAACAACTCTTTTAAAAATGCATAACATCATGCCTTCGACACCATGGGAACAACTCCGCCAAACGGTTCTTTCCTGCCAAAAATGCCCTTTACATACCCAACGAAATCAAGTGGTTTTCGGTAGCGGTTCCCTCACCGCACCCATTTTACTGGTGGGAGAAGCCCCCGGATTTGAAGAAGACCGTACCGGCGTAGCCTTTGTGGGAAAATCGGGACAACTGCTCGAAAAAATACTGACTGCCTGTAATTTCAGCCGCGAAAAAGAGGTATTTTTAAGCAACATCGTCCGGTGCCGGCCTCCGCAAAACCGAAAGCCGACCTTACAGGAACAAGCCGCCTGCCTTCCCTATCTTGAAAATCAAATTGAACTGCTTCAGCCTAAAATCATTGTTTTGCTCGGATCGGTGGCCTTGCGGGCCTTTTTCGGACCTTCGGCACGCATTACCCGCGACCGGGGGACATGGAAAGAATGGTTCGGCTATCCCGTCATGCCTACTTACCACCCCTCGGCCCTGCTGCGCAACCCGCAACTGAAACGGGATGCCTGGGAGGATTTTAAAAAAATCATTCTGAAATACCGGTTGCTCGCCGATCCAAACCATTACTGCCAGTATATCTAACCCGGTATTCACAAAAAAAATAAACGAAATCTCTTCCGTACAACAGGGTTGTTTCAACAAACTTTAGAATTTTTTGCAATTTTTGTTAAAAACAAATATCTTTGAATCAATTTTAAACAAAAACACATTTTTATTGCGCATCATTTACAGGGAACGATTTATTTTAACAAAGCTGTTTAATATTTACCCAAAAATATTGTTTTTAATGTATTATCAATCAGCAAATAAATACCTAATATTCCCCTTTTGGAAGAGCCTGTCCCGTCTTACCGGGAGGTGTAGGGGTAGGTGTATAAAAAGATATTTATTTGCTGATAAATCAAGTTCTTAGCAAAATTTCGTTATGTAAACTTTAAACAACTTCAATAATAAAAGCCATGAAAAAAATTTTACCCCTTATTTTTCTTCTGTGGGCCATAGCCGGATGCAACCACCCAACATCCCGTGTTCCCACAAACATACAGGATGCCATCCTGCACACACCCGGAAACTTTTTTTACATTAATTTTAAAAATTACCCGCAGCACGATGCCAATCTTCCCGTGGGAATTTTCGATTCGGGTACGGGCGGCCTTACCGTTTTGGATGCCATCCTGAATTCCGATCATTTTAACAACCAAACCCACCAACGGGGAAAAGATGGGAAGATCGATTTTCAAAACGAAACGTTTATCTACCTCGGCGACAAAGCCAATATGCCTTACGGCGAATATCCCGGAAACCACAAAACAAAATTATTGAAAGAGCACGTCCTGAAAGATGCTGCTTTTTTGTTGGGCAACAAGTATTATATTTCGCAAACAGCACGCACTTTCCGGACCGACAAACCGCCGGTAAAAGCCATTGTCATTGCTTGTAACACGGCCACGGCATATGCCAAAAAAGATGTGGAAAACCTCATCAAACAGGCCGGACTGAACATGAAAGTCATTGGTGTCATCGGTGCCGGGGTGCGGGGGGCCCTCCAAACGATCAAAAAAGACGAAAATGCCGTCATCGGCATTATGGCCACGGCAGGAACAGTAGCTTCCAACGGGTATCCCAAAACGGTAAACGAACAAAAAAAACAATGGGGTTACAACGGAAACATAGAGACTTTCCAACAAGCCGGTGTGGGGCTGGCTGCTGCCATCGACGGCGAAAAAGATTATCTCGATCCTTCGCTGACCAAAATACGTAAAAACTACCGGGGACCTTCTTTTCATAACAAAATCGCACCCGTTGACCGGGCCATTTTATCCCGCTACCATTTTGATTTCTCGAAAAACCACATGCTGTTTACCGGGGACAAACAAAACCCCGGCGAACTGCAACTGAATTCGGTGGACAATTATATCCGCTATCATGTCATTTCGCTGCTCGAAACCATCCGGAAATCGGGCACCTCGCTTCAACTGAAATCCATTATCCTCGGCTGTACACATTATCCCTTTTTCATGAAAAATTTTCGTGAAGCATTACAGTTTGCCTACAACTACCGGGAAAACGGGAAATACATTTACCGGCCTTATATGGATAGGAACATAGCCCTTGTGGACCCGGCCGTGAATACCGCCAAAGAACTGTATGCCTATCTTAAAGAAAACAAACTGTTCAATGACGGACAACTTTCCAACAGCCGTTTCTTTATCAGTGTGCCCAACCTATACAACAAAAATGTCCGGCTCACCGACAGCCTCAACTTTACGTACGCTTACAAATACGGCCGCAAAGCCGGTGAAATACAGCAATACGTGAAAAGGGTTCCTTTTTCGCACCGGAATCTTTCCCCCGAACTGCTACAGCGCCTGGAAAAAAAGATTCCCCTGACATACAAATTGATACAACACGACATGGCACGGAAGAAAACAGCAGTTTGGAAGCAATAATAGGGGCCCAATATGATTTTAACCAATAACTGCCGCTGAAAAAACAAACAGGATTTTCCTTATTTTTACTTCATGGAAAAACAAAATACAGCCCAACGGTACACCGGTGCATTCATCAGCCTGACTTTTCTGTTTTTCATGTGGGGATTTATGACCGTATTAAATGACATCCTCATCCCCTATTTGCGGAAAGCGTTTCAACTGAACCATGCGGAGGCCATGCTCATCCAGTTTGCCTTTTTCATGGCCTATTTTTTCGGTTCATTGCTCTATTTCATCATTTCGGTCAGCCGGGGCGATCCCATCAACAAAATGGGATACAAAAAAGGCATCATCCTCGGGCTCATTGTATCGGCCATAGGCGCTTTGCTTTTTTATCCGGCAGCGCAATTTCATTTATACGGTTTTTTCCTTTCGGCGCTGTTTGTCATGGGCTTAGGGTTTACCTTACTGCAAATAGCTGCCAACCCTTACATTGCCATTCTCGGTCCGGAACGGTCGGCATCGGCACGGCTGAACCTGGCACAAGGATTTAATTCGTTGGGAACGACCATAGGGCCGGTGGTGGGAGGATATTTGATTTTTGTCTTTTTTAAAAATGCCGTAGGCGCTTCAGCTGTCAAGATTCCCTACCTCGCTTTCAGCCTTATTTTTCTGCTCATGGCTTTGTTCATCTTTTTTATGCCTTTGCCACGGTTTACCTCTAAAGAAGAAGTGGAAAAAGGTTTCGGGGCACTGCGTTTCCGGCAGTTACGCTTCGGTATGCTGGCCATATTCATGTATGTGGGCGGGGAAGTCTGCATCGGCAGCATGATGATCAGCTATCTGCATTTGCCTGAAATTGCCGGGCTGACGGCTGCACAGGCCAGTAAATTCGTTGCATTTTACTGGGGCGGTCAAATGATCGGCCGGTTTCTCGGAGCTGTTTCGTTAAGCAAAATGAAAAACAACCGGCTTAAAATATTGCTCATGGTCGCCATTCCTTTGCTGGCTTTCGGCGTGATTACCCTGACCAACGGGATAGAGGTGGCCTTGGTTTACGGCATCTTTCTTTTGCTCAACCTGTTTGTCTTTTTCATGGGACGCTCCATCCCCCAACGGACACTTTACCTCTTTGCGTTTGTCAACATCATCCTGCTTATGACGGCTTTGCTGAACAGCGGACCGCTGGCCATGTGGTCGGTCATTGGCATTGGTTTGTTCAATTCCATCATGTGGTCCAACATCTTCACACTGGCCATCAACGGACTGGGAAAACACACTGCACAAGGCTCTTCGTTGTTGGTTATGATGATCCTCGGAGGAGCCATTCTTCCGCTTTTAATGGGCGTTGCCGCCGATCAATTCGGTGTCCATTTGTCGTATGCCATTCCCTTGTTAAGTTACCTGTACATTGCTTTTTACGGGCTGAACGG
>CAYYRE010000110.1:0-10485 GCA_964473895.1 uncultured Lentimicrobiaceae bacterium
TGTAAACTTTAAACAACTTCGTTTAGAAAAACAACAATCCCAACACAAAAATCACTCCGCCGGCAACGAAAAGCAAAAAAGTATAAGGGACAATTTCGCGTGCCTTCAAACCGGTAATTCCCAGCAAGGGCAGAGCCCAAAAGGGCTGTAACATGTTGGTCCATTCATCGCCATAAGCCAGTGCCATGACTATTTTGGGCAGGGAAACGCCGAGCTGTTTGGCGGCTTCCACAATAACGGGCCCTTGTACTGCCCATTGTCCCCCGCCGGAAGGCACGAAAAAGTTCACCAATCCGGCACTGAAAAGGGTGTACACAGGCAACGTTACCGCAGTAGATATTTGGACAAAAGCATGGGTAAAAACCAAAAAGAGGCCGGAGTATTTCATAAGCCCCATAATTCCGGCGTACAATGGAAATTGGATCAAAATACCGGCTGCTGCATGAATGGATTTCGCCACATAGTGCTGAAAAACCGAAACATTGGGCGTCAGCAAAATCCCGAGGGTAAACAAGGCAAAATTGATATAGTTCAGGTTAACAAAACTGAAGTTCCCGGCCTGAACAGCAAGATACACCGAAGTCCCCAAAAAAGTAAGTCCCAACAGAATGGAAAAAGCCCGCGAACGGTCCAAACGCTCAGCCCCTTCCGGTTTTTCATTTTTGGAGAAGCCATTCACTTCCACGATCCTCTTCAGATGAATTTTTTTACCGGGGCTTTTCCGGGCAACCCACCACATGAGCAACGGCAATACTACCAGCAGAGTCAGTCCCACCAGCAGGTTCATGTGCGAAAAAACGGTTTCGTTCAAAGGTACCACACCCATTTGCTGCATGAGGAAATGTCCTTTTTCGGCCACTTTGAGCGGGGCCGACCCGGAGAGTCCGCCATGCCACACCATAAGGCCGGCATAACCGGCTGCCCCAAGTAGCGGGTAATTAACCAGCTGTTGCTTTGCAGAAAAATGCTCACCCAGTTTCCGCGCAAAAACAGCCCCGAAAATCAATCCCAGCCCCCAGTTGATAAAGCTAAAGATAAGTGTAAGGACGGTGAGTAAAAACGCTGCTTTCGGCATGGTGTCGGCGGTTTCGGTTACTTTTTCGATAAACCGGTTCACCGGTCGTGTCAAAGCCAACACATATCCGAGCACAAGAATCAACATCATCTGCATGGAAAAGCCCAGCAATTCCCAAAAACCTTTGGCCCAAAATCCGGCCAGTTCGAAAAGGTGTACATCCCCGGGATGTTTCACCGGCGTAAGCCACCAAGCCAAAACAAAAGTCAGGTAAGTCAATAAAACCGCAATACTGAACGGCGATGGCAGTATCTTTTGCAAAAAACCGGTAAATTTTACAACTGATTTCATGGAGTTATTTTTTTTCGCTTTAAAATTATAAAAATTTGAAAAACAGGAAGAATATCCTGATCGGTTGCCGGCAGCCAACCTGCCTCAAAAAGAAACATGACAATAAATTCAAGTTGCCTTCGTTGTGAAAAAAAATCAACAAATAAATGATGATAATAATAAAATAGATTAATTTTACATCGTCATGTGGGTAAAATTGTCAAAATTGAAAAGACGGAAAAACGGGGAGCCTTTTCCATAAAAGCCTTCCCGGAAAAGTTGAAACGATTGCGAACCCGACATAATTTTTTAATCACCTTAAAATATGAGAAAAATGAAAAATCTTTTGAAATACATTTACTTACCCATTTTTATCGGCCTGCTTTTTCTGGCCTCCTGTACACCCAATTCGGACAACAATCCGCAACCCGGGACACCGGAAGGGGTAAATTTCAGCAGTTATGTGGCAGTAGGAAATTCACTGACGGCAGGATATGCAGACGGGGCCCTTTACATCTCGGGGCAAAAATACGGTTGGGCCAACACCTTGGCACATCAATTACAAACCGTTGGAATGACCGGTAATTTCAGGATTCCCTACATGCCGACCGAAATGGGCGTCGGTGTTTCGGAAAACTCCACCGGCACACCTGTTTTGCGTACCAAACTGGTACTGGGACACACCACCGATTGCCAGGGCAACACCACGGTGGGGCCTGTTCCTGCCGACCCGCAAGCCACTCAGGCCATGCTCTATTTTTACCTGACGGCCAATGTATCGTCCATGGGACCTTACAATAATCTTGGCGTCCCGGGGATCCGTGTAACCGACCTTTTCGACCCGAATCTTGCCAAAAAGAATCCGTTTTTCGGTAGAATGGCCTATCATACCAATGACACATTGGAAACTTACGCTGCCAAAGTACATCCCACCTTTTTTACCCTTTGGATAGGAAACAATGATGTGTTGGGGTATGCCACTTCGGGAGGTACGGGAACCATTACCCCCATGGATGGTGCTGTGGGCACCGGCTTTAAAGCGAGCATGGAAGCCGAAGTAAAATACCTTGCTTCGATAACCACCGGAGGCGTCATTGCCGATATTCCCGATATCACCTCGGTACCCTATTTCAATACCATTCCTTACAATGCCATTGTATTAAGCAGCCAAACACAAGCCGACCAGCTGAATGCCGCTTATGCAAAATATAACCAAACCATGGCGGCTTTGGGCCTTTCGTACCGGATTAATTTCAAAGTGGGAGCCAACCCCATGGTCATTGCCGATCCGGACATGCCGCTGCCCGACAGTCTTTCGGCATTGAAAATCCGTCAAATGAAAAACGACGAACTGGTTATTCTGGAAACACCCGTTGATTCCATCCGGTGTGCCGGCTGGGGAACCATAAAACCGGTGGCCAACGAATACATTCTTACCGAGAAAGAGATACAAACGGTGAAAACAGCCACCGACAATTTCAATGCCGTTATGAAAAACCTGGCCGACCAATATAACCTGGCTTTTGTGGATTTCAATACCATTATGAAAAACATAGACCAGAACGGACTGACCATGAACGGCATCAAATTTACCACCAAGTACATTACCGGTAATCTTTTTTCGCTGGATGGGATTCATTTAACTCCACAGGGTAATGCAGCGGTGGCCAATTATTTTATCCAGGCCATCAATGACAAATACAAAACAAAAATTCCGGAAACGGATGTAAGTACATTTCCGCCCATCAAATTCCCCGCGGCAAAATAAAACGTACCAAACTAAAAAAAGGGGGCTTTCGCCCCCTTTTTCATTCAATTGATTAACCTAAATTTACCTATGAAAAAATCTTACTTTTACCGGTAAGAGCATTTCCTTTTTTACTAAGCCATAGCTTTTTCAATCAAGTCCACCACACGGGTAGAATAGCCCCATTCGTTGTCGTACCACGAAAGCACTTTCACCGTTTTGCCCTGTACCATCAATGCCGAAGCATCATAAATGGAAGAGTGGCTGTTGTGGATCACATCCACTGAAACAATGGGGTCTTCGCAATATTCCAGGATGCCTTTCATGGGACCTTCGGCAGCTTCTTTCATGGCCGCATTGATTTCATCGGCCGAGGCTTCCGTTTTCAGGTTGGCCACCAGGTCAACCAGCGAACCCGTGGGGGTAGGTACCCGCACAGCAAGGCCATCCAGTTTACCGGCCAAATCGGGGATTACTTTCCCCACCGCCTTGGCAGCACCGGTGGTTGTCGGAATTTGCGAAACCGCCGCCGAACGGGCCCTTCTCAAATCAGAATGCGGGGCATCCAAAATCCGTTGATCATTGGTATAAGAATGGATGGTTGTCATCAATGCATTTTCGATACCGAACCTGTCGTTCAACACTTTGGCAATGGGTGCCAAACAGTTGGTGGTACAACTGGCATTGGAAATACACTGGTCCTCATCACGCAAATCGTCATCGTTCACTCCAAGGACAATCATATTGTCAATCTCATCTTTGGCAGGAACCGTCAGGATCACCTTTTTGGCACCGTTTTTCAGATGGTCACCATAACCGCCTTTGTTGCTTTCGCGCTGGCGGAAGATACCGGTGGATTCCACCACCACATCCGGGGTTTCGGCCCATTTGATTTCCAGCGGCGAACGTTCGGCCGTTACCGGGATTCGCTGTCCGTTGACAATCAAAGCCCCATCATCGTGTTCAACAGTACCGTTGAATTTTCCCTGGGTAGAATCATATTTCAGCAAATGGGCCAGCGTTTTGGTATCGGTGATGTCATTGATACCGATAATTTGAAGGTTGTCCCTTTCGAAGGCAATTTTGAAGACGTTCCTTCCGATACGTCCGAAACCGTTGATACCGATTTTAATTTTTGTCATGGCTTGAGTTTTTTTAATTATTCATGTAATGAGTGTTTCAATAATAAGCTAAATTTGTCCATTGTCTGTTTCACCGGCAAAAATACCAATAAATGGAGTAAAAATTCATTAGCTTATCAACACCATGGAAAAAAAATTCGTCTCCAAAGCGCTCGAAGCCAACCTTGCCGAAACACGGTATCGGAACATTAAAATACCCATTGAGTATCAAGAGTTTATAAATCTGTCAAAAAAGTATTACGGTATTCACAAACGTGCAAACGATTGCATAATCGAATATCAGCACCCTTTTAGTAATAAAAAATTTGTTTCGGAAGAATTACGCAAAATACTTCTCACCGATTTTTGGTTTTATATCGGACTGGAAGAGCCTGAAAAAGCTTTTCGTATCCCTGTACAACTTCTCGGCAATTTGCTCAACGATGACAAAGTGGATGAAACACTCAAAACCTTTATTTTGCGAACCTTGTTGGAATTCATGCAAAAAATATACAGGGAAAAAAGGGATTTCACCCCTCTGCTGACACAATGTTGTACCACCCTCACCGAAAAATTTGCTTCCAATAAAAAAAGTTACATCGAAGCCTCACGTTATTTCAAAAAATATTTGAAAGAAATCGCACAGGACCCCCGATTCAGCACACAGGCCTTTGAACTAACCAAAAATATTTATGCGGCCTCCATCGATTTTTGGGAAGAGGACAGCCGGTTGGAAAAATGGCTCAAAGAGAAAAAACAGGTACTCAAAATAAATACCGGCCTTCTGCTGGAGAAAATTGGAAAACCATGGTTTGACAAACTCCGCACCGAACTGGAGCAAAAAAAAAGCTGGCAAGAAATTACAGATACCATGCCCGATTTCGATCAAATCGGGACGCGTTTTACCCAAGCCATAGAACTTTTTCCCACTTTTTTGGAAAGGTTTTATTTTGTTTTTTACCTTCTCAAGCTCAAGGGGCTTCGCGATGAAAAAGAGCGGTTGATTTGGCGGCTGAACAAGATGCTGCTGGATACCATGAAAGAAATAGACAAAGAAAATGTCATTGATTTCATCGACCAGCTGTTTCGCTATCTCGAAGCGCTTAAAACGGAATATGGATCTGCCGTTCTCGATATTTTACTCACGGTAGGCAAAAAGGTCATCGATTTGGACGACACCGACCAACGCACTTTGATCACCCATTTGGAAACTCAATTGATTCAGTTTGGTTTTGAAACACCGGGCATGGTATATGTAAACGAAGACTGGCAACTGCACATCAACGAAAACCACATCAAAAACATACGGGTGTGGCTGGAACTCATCGAATATTCGCAGTCGGAAATGGAAAACCTGCTTTCGGCACTCATTGTCAACCTGAAACTGGGCGGCATCTTCATAAGCGACACCGACCTGTTTCAGCGTGAGATCACCAAAATTCTGAATTCCAATATCGCCCCTTTTTATAAAAAGGTGAAACAACTCACCCGAATTTTTCCGGTTTATTTTAACGAAATCGGTGCCGAAGGCGAGATCCGTAAAGTAACCACCACCATGGATGAAATCTCGCACCGCGAAGACAAACTCATCCATTTTCTAAGAAAACAGGTGCATACCGAAAGCAATAACACACTCATCGATCTGACTTATCGTATCTTTCAGTTTTGGTATGACGGAAACCTGGAAAACCTGAAAGATGCTTTGCCCCAAAATGTGTACAACAGCATTGATAAAAAAAGCCGGTGGTTTGCCCCGGTACATAAAATGGTCAGGGAACTTTGCAGTCTGAGCGGTGGTACGCCCCGTGAAGTTCTTTCGCTGGATGAAAAGTCGTTTGAAACCCTTTTGGTTCAACTGACTTACAAAAACGAAAAGGATATGGAACGGCTGCGCGATATCCGTTCGCTGTATGCTTTCCTGAAAGAGAAATACTCCTTTGAAACCGTGGACATTATCAACCTGCTGAAACGCTATTCGTACATTCCCGACAAGGATATTGAAAAGTTACGTACCGCATTGGACCGGCAGGACATCGAAAGCTCCCTCAAGTTGATTTACAGCTTTATGAACCGGCTGAAAGCCATCATTTTCAATCCGAAACCCAGTCAAAGCTGGGAAAACATTTACCATAAAAGGCATATTGCCATTGGGATTCCTTCGATGTATGGTGTTTACCGCGAACCCAAGTTTGAAGCCCTCGGGCTTACTTTCCGTCTCGAAAAAGTAGCCACCCGCCTTATGGAGAAGGTGGTACAAAACATCAACCTGAACTATATTTCCGGGAAAACCCTGAGCAACATTTACGTCATCCTCAACTATTTTAAAGAAGGGCTGGAGCTGGACGGAATTACCAATCAAAGTTTCAACTCCAACCTGCTTATGCTGAAGTACAGCCTGGTATCGCAAAGCTTCTCTTTCGATCAGTACATCAATATTTTTCAGTTTGTAGCCGACAATGTAAAAAAGACACTCATTAAATACTTTTTAAAAACATACGAGGTTCCGTTGAAGATTGTCATTCCACAGCTTTTTGACAAAGAAGGCAAACTGGATGCCAAAAAACGGATGGAGCTGGTCAACAAGGTTTCGGAAGAATTTTACCGCGGCACCATCGCCGAAGCTTTTTTGATGCAACCGCTGGATAATTTTGTATTACGCATCTTGGAATCGTTGCGCGAGATGGCAGACAACCTGCCACCGGATATGATCAAAGAGGTCATGTCCTACAACTCTGATCTGATCATTGCCCGGTTGGCTCATGCCAACCCGAACCTCGACAACCAGGTTTTTCTCGGATCAAAAGCTTACCACCTGAAAATATTACGGATGGCCGGATTTCCCGTGCCACCCGGTTTTGTCATCACCACCGAGGTGTTTCGCCGTCATGCCGCCATTGTAGGACATCCCGAGTTACGCAAAGAAATGAATGACATGATCCGGCAACATCTCGGTAAAGTGGAAAAAGTAGCCGGGCGTCAGTTTGGCAACCCTAAAAATCCTTTGTTGCTTTCCGTGCGGTCGGGAACAGCCATTTCCATGCCCGGAGCCATGGACACCATCCTGAACGTGGGCATGAACGATGAAATCACCGAAACCCTGAGCCGGCAACCCGGTTTTGAATGGTCGGCTTGGGACTCGTACCGCCGTCTTTTACAAAGTTGGGGTATGGCCTTCGGACTTACCCGCGATGAATTCGATGAAATCATCAACGGATTTAAACAAAAAACAGGCATTGAACAAAAAGGAGACTTCCCTCCCGCCATCATGCGCCAAATTGCCTATGCATACAAACAAAAACTCATTGATTCGGATATTTATTTCGAAGAAAATGTTTTTGAACAACTCATGACCACCGTAAACCTGGTTTTTGAGTCGTGGTCATCGGAACGGGCCATCGTCTATCGCGAGCACCTTCAAATTGCTGATGAATGGGGTACGGCAGTTATCATTCAGCAAATGATTTTCGGAAATAAAAAAAGCAGCTCAGGCAGCGGGGTGGTTTTTACGCAAAATCCGAAAATATCAAAACAGGGCGTTCACCTGTACGGTGATTTCACCTTTCAAAGCCAGGGCGAGGATATTGTGGCCGGGCTGGTCAAACCGTATCCGGTAAGCAAATCGCAAAATCACGGAGAACCTGAAAAAAACATTTCCCTCGAAGAAAAATATCCCAAACTCTATAAAAAACTGTATGATATCGCCGTGGAACTGACCGAAAACCTCGGATACAATCCGCAGGAAATTGAGTTCACCTTTGAGTCGGAAAACCCGGAAGACCTGTATATCCTGCAAATACGGGATATGGACATGTCTTCTTTTCAAACCATCAAACGTTTTAAAACCCATCCCGAAAAAATGCACCTTTCCGGACGGGGTATCGGTATCGGCGGCGGGGCCCTTAACGGCAGAGTAGCCATCGACATGAATGACATCGCCCTGCTGCGGGAGAAATATCCCAACGATGCCGTAGTATTGCTCCGGCCGGATACGGTTCCCGACGACATCGGCATGATATTCGAAACCGATGCCTTGTTGACTGCCAAAGGAGGCGCCACCTCTCATGCTGCCGTTACCGCCGTTCGTCTCGGAAAGGCTTCGGTGGTCAACTGCACTGCCTTGCATGTGGACGAAGACAAAAAATTCTGCCGCCTGAACAAAGACATCTTTCATGTGGGCGATAAAATCGCCATCGATGGGCTGCTCGGAAACGTTTTCAAGGGCCATTATCCCATACAGGAAGGCAGCGATCCCGTGGAATTCAGGTTTTAGTTTCCGGCAAACAAACCCTTGCCTTTAAAGCCGCATAAATACCGATTATTTCGTACTTTTGCCCCCAATGAAAAACATTAGGAATTTTTGTATAATTGCCCATATCGACCACGGTAAGAGTACTTTGGCTGACAGACTTTTGGAAGTAACCGGAACGGTCTCGGCCCGTGATGCACAGGCTCAGGTACTGGATGACATGGATTTGGAACGCGAACGCGGCATCACCATCAAAAGCCACGCCATCCAAATGGACTATGAACAAGAGGGGGAAAAATATGTTTTAAACCTGATAGACACCCCCGGCCACGTGGATTTTTCTTACGAGGTCTCCCGTTCCATTGCGGCCTGCGAAGGGGCTTTGCTGGTGGTAGATGCTACACAGGGCATTCAGGCACAAACCATTTCGAACCTGTACCTTGCCATTGAACACGATCTGGAAATTATTCCTGTACTCAATAAAATGGATCTGCCCAATGCCATGCCCGATGAAGTAAAAGACCAAATTGTGGATATGCTCGGTTGTGAGGAGGAGGAGATCATCGAAGCCAGTGGAAAAACCGGCTACGGTGTGGATAAAATTCTTGAAACCATCATTGCCAAAGTGCCACCGCCCAAAGGAGACCCGCAAGCCCCGTTGCAAGCCCTTATCTTCGACTCGGTATTTAACCCCTTCCGGGGAATTATTGCCTATTTCCGTATTTTCAACGGAGAAATCCGGAAAGGGGATCGTGTAAAATTTGTGAATACGGGCCGGGAATACAATGCCGATGAAATCGGGGTACTAAGACTCAAACAGGAACCACGCAACGTCCTCCGCACCGGCGATGTGGGTTACATCATTTCCGGCATCAAAACATCGCGCGAAGTCAAAGTGGGCGATACCATTACCCATGTGGAAAACCCCTGTTCGGAAGCCATTGCCGGTTTCGAAGATGTAAAACCCATGGTCTTTGCCGGAATCTATCCCATCGACTCGGATGATTATGAAGAATTGCGCAATGCCATTGAGAAATTACAACTGAACGATGCTTCGCTCACCTTTGAACCCGAATCATCACTGGCCCTCGGCTTCGGCTTCCGGTGCGGCTTTCTCGGACTGCTGCACATGGAAATCATTCAGGAAAGGCTGGACCGCGAATTCGACATGAGCGTTATCACCACCATGCCCAATGTGTCGTATCGCGTTATTACCAATAAAAAAGAGGTCATCGAAGTACACAATCCTTCCGGCTTGCCCGAGCAAAAATACATCGACCACATCGAAGAACCTTTTATCCGGGCACAAATCATTACACGCACCGAATACATTGGCCCGCTCATTAAGTTATGTCTTGACAAACGGGGTGAGCTCAAAAACCAGGTGTACCTCTCCACCAGCCGGGTAGAACTGACGGTGGACATGCCCCTCGGAGAAATCGTCTTCGACTTTTACGACAAACTGAAAAGTATCTCAAAAGGGTATGCTTCCTTTGATTACCATATTTCGGGATACCGTCCGGCCAAACTGGTCAAATTGGATATTTTGCTGAACGGAGAACCGGTGGATGCCCTTTCCACACTGACGCATCAGGACAATGCCTACAGCCTCGGACGCAAAATCTGCGTTAAGCTGAAAGACCTGATTCCGCGTCAACAGTTCGACATTGCCGTCCAGGCGGCCATTGGAGCCAAAATCATTGCCCGCGAAACCATTAAAGCGGTACGCAAAGATGTGACGGCCAAATGTTACGGAGGCGACATCACGCGTAAGCGGAAATTATTGGAAAAACAGAAAAAAGGAAAAAAACGTATGCGCCAGGTAGGCAACGTGGAAGTCCCCCAACAGGCCTTCCTTGTGGTTTTAAAACTGAACGATTAAAAAGCGTTTGTACAAAAAACATTCATTAAAGTTGTTTAAAGTTTGAGGAAAAATATCTTTATAATGTATTATAAATCAGCAAATAAATTCCGAATATTCCCCTTTTGGAAGGGGTGTAGGGGTAGGTATATAAAAAGATATTTA
>CAYYRE010000111.1:0-10433 GCA_964473895.1 uncultured Lentimicrobiaceae bacterium
CCTGATCAATCAGCAAATAAATATCTTTTTTATACACCTACCCCTACACCCCTTCAAGAAGGGGAATATTCGGTATTTATTTGCTGATTGATAATATATTATAAATAATATTTTAAGGCGAACTTTAAACAACTTTAATGAAAAAAGATAAAATGAAATGAATAATATACCAGTTTTCATAAAATGTAATGTGCGAATTTACTGCAAGTTGAAGAAAAAAGCAAACTTCGCATAAAATATTGAACCCTCTTCTGTTGTGTTTCGTTTTTTCAGGAGGTTGTATTTTGCTTTTGCTTTTTTGTTTTTGCGGCACTATCTTTGCTGAAAATGAATGAATTCCCGATACCTTTATCTTATGAAAAAACAAATTTTTGCTTTCGCCGGGTTGCTTTTGTTGCTTTTAACCGTTTCGTGGCAAACCCATCCTGCTGTTGAAGATTATCCGAAAATGTGGGCACGTGCAGAACAATATGCCCAAAAAGACCTGCCCCGGTCGGCGTTAAAAGTCATTCAAAAAATTTATACTAAAGCCAAAACGTCGGGCAACGAAAGCCAAATCATAAAAAGCCTGCTTTACCGCATCAGCATGGAAAGCCGGTTTGAAGAAAATGTACCGCTCAAAAGCATCCGGCTTTTTGAAACCGAGCTAAAAACGGCCACTCCCGTTGAGCGCGCCCTGCTTTATTCCCTGCTGGGACAATTGTATCAGGGATATTACTCCACGCATCTCAGACAAATTTTAGACAGAAAAACACACAGCCTGTCGGATACCGCTTTGCAAAGCATGGACGCCCGCCAGTGGCAGCAGAAAACAACACACGCGTATCTTGCTTCCGTCAAAAGCAAACAAACCTTAAGCCGCATTCCGTTAAAGGATTTCAAAGCCATATTGCAACCTGCCGACAGCACTTCTCTAATGCTTTGGCCCACCTTATACGACTTGCTGGCCCACCGGGCCATTGATTATTTTTCCGGCGCAGGCATTTCATCGCATTTTCCTGGACCCGTATTTTCAATAGACACCGCTTTGCTGGCGCCGCTGCCGGCTTTTTTGAACTTGGATTTCTCAAAAGACACGCTCGCGACAACACCCCGGGTATTACAACTTTTTCAACACCTGTTGCGGTATCATTTGCAGGATAAAGACACCCTCGCCTTGGTGGATGCCAATCTCGGACGGCTGGCGTATGGTTTACGTCAACTACCGGGGGGATTCGTTTACCGCAAAGCCTATACCCGTGCATTAAACAACCTGTGGCAACAATACAAAAGCCATCCTGTTTCGGTACGCATCGCCTACACACTGGCACAAGCTTACACTGCCATGGACCGCTACCACCCCGCAAAAAGGAATCCCCTGCTGCAAGCCGAAAAAATCTGCCGGCAGGCGGTGCATAACTTCCCGGATGCCCCGTTTTCGGCCCAATGTAAAAATCTGCTGGCACGGCTCAATGCGCCTTCTTTTTCTTTTGAAACACAACAGGCCCTGTTGCCCGGAAAACCTTTTCTTTCAAAAATTACCGTGAAAAATGTAAATAATTTGTGGTTTAAAGTGATCCGGATTCCTGCAAAAGCAAAGGAAAATACGGAAGAATTGAGCCGTTTTCTGAAAAGGAGAATATTGCAACCGCCTGTCAAAAGCTGGAAGCAGGAGTTTCCTTTTTCCCACGATCTCCACAAACACACGGCGGAAGTGGCTTTTCCGGCCCTTCCATTAGGCACTTATGTGATTTTTGCCTCTGATGATCCGAAGTTTTCAAAAAAATCCAACGTCTTTTACCGTCAAATTGAGGTGACGCAACTGGCTTTGCTTTCGCAGAAAAACAACCGGAAAAAAGCTTTGGACTTCTATGTGCTGAACAGACAAACGGGCATGCCGGTACCGGATGCCGCCATAACCGTTTCGGCCCGTACTTATGATTACCGTTTGCGCCGGCAGAAAAACATTTCCCTCGGCAACTATTCAACAGATGCAACGGGTTTTGTACAAATTGCCATGGATAACAATGACCGGTACAACGGGTATCTTTTCCGTGCGGTAAAAAACGGGGATACGACTTTGGTAAATACGTATGCTTCGTTTTACGGCACTTTATACAGGCAAAAAGCTTTTGAACGTACCTACTTTTTTACCGACCGTGCCATATACCGCCCGGGGCAAACCGTTTATTTCAAAGCTGTGCAGGTTACCCAAAAAGGCAATGATGCCAGGATAAAACCCGGAGAGAAACTACTGGTGAAGCTCATGAGCCCACAGTACAAAAAACTGGATGAATGGCAGTTGGTAACAGACAGTTCCGGCGCTGTAAACGGTTCGTTTGTTCTGCCTTCCGAAGCACTGAACGGCAGGTTTTTGCTGCAAACTTCCACCGGGTCGAAAGGTATTTTAATGGAAAATTACAAACGGCCGGCATTTTACATTGCTTTTGACACGCTGAAAAAAGGCTATGCTCTGAACGACACGGTATTACTCAACGGGAAAGTGGCTTACTACTTTGGCGGTCGTGCCGACAGTTTACCGGTAAAATACACTGTGACACGCGAAAGCTATTTCCCCGTTTTTTATGGCGGGCAAATTCCATTACATACAACGAAAACCCAAATAGCTGCCGGCAGGGTTTTTACAGGATCCGATGGTCGTTTTAACATCCATTTTACAGCAACATCTGATGCCATGGTTCCACAGGATGCCTATCCGGTGTACCGGTTTGTTTTGCATGTCCGGGTAACCGATGTCAGTGGCGAAACACACACGGCCACAAAAGATATCCGCGTGTCACGCCTTTCGGTATTGCTCCGTTTCAACATGCCCCGCCATGTGGTACGTGAGCAATCGGAAGGCATTGCCATAACAACCAAGAACCTTATGGGAGACTATGTTCCGGCGGTGGTTGATATATCGCTTTTCCGGCTGACACCCCCCGGCAGGGTGTTACTGCCGCCATTGTGGCCTGCCCCCGACACCGTCTTGATGCCCCACAACGAATTTGTTAAAACATTTCCCCATCTTCCTTACATGAAAGAAGCAGACAAAAACCGGTGGCCGGCCACTTCCATTGCCTCCATTGAATTGTCGGTAAAAGGCCAAACCCTGGTTTTCCCGGGCCGTCTCTCTTCCCTCAAACCAGGATATTATCTTGTGACCGCTCAGGTGAAGGGACAAGCCGGGGCTACGGTAAAACGCTTTTTTACCGTGTCTTCCATGCGCTCCAAAAAACTTCCTGTCCGCTCCGTCTTTTGGCACAGCCTTTCGGCAACAAAAGCACAACCTGGCGATGTTTTGACGTTACAGGCAGGATCGGCAGCCGGTAAAATGAACCTGCTTTTTGAAGTACTCAACGGGAAAGAAATCGTTCGCCGGCAATGGTTTACCACCGGCAAAAAACTGACCCGCTTTGCAATTCCGGTAGCCGAAAACTACCGGGGAAATTTCTTCCTCCGGCTGACCGGTATTTGGAATAACCGTTTTTTTACCTCAACACAAAAGGTTGACGTACCGTTCACCAACAAAAAACTTCAAATTGGACTGGAGACCTACCGCAACTTCCTGAAACCGGGCAAAAAAGAGCAATGGACATTGCGCATCGGGGACCTGTCGGCACGTCCGCAAAAAGCTTTTGTGATAGCCGGTATGTATGATGCCTCTTTGGATGTTTACGCTCCCAACCGGTGGAAAATGTTCCCTTACCGGACCAAAACGGCAGGCCCTTCCTGGCAGGCTTATCTTTTTCATGCCGGTTATGGCCGTTTTTTATTCTCGTATCACATACCCTTTTTAAAGGAAACCGTACTGACTTATCCCGCCATAAACTGGTTCGGATACCCTCTATTTTCCGGCAGCCGTCCGGGGCCGTTTTTTTCCATGGCCGGAAAAATGCAGAAAGCGGTTCCCGTGGCGAGACAATCTACGGCCGTTTCGGTCGAAAACGCACAGCAGGAAACCAAAGCCAAAGCCCCCGAAGTGTTGCCTACTGAAAAGAAAAGCCCGCCCGAACCTTTACGTACCCACTTTAACGAAACGGCTTTCTTTTATCCCGATCTGAAGTCGGACCAAAACGGAAAGGTGTCTTTTTCGTTTACAGTACCCGATGCACTGACCCAATGGAAATTTATGGTCATGGCATACACCCCGACAATGAAAACAGGTTTTTTGGTAAAAAAAATAGCAGCCCGCAAAGCGTTGATGATCCTTCCGCACCTGCCCCGTTTTGTCAGACAAGGCGACCGGTTGCTCTTTACGGCCCGGCTTTCCAATCTTTCGGGAAAAACCCTTCCGGTAAAAGTACATTTGCAGTTTTTCGACCCCCTTTCGGGGAAAAACCTTTCTCTTTTTCTGACAAGAGAAAGCGTCCAACGGAACATAATGCTTCGTTCCGGAAAAACCGAACGCGTATCGTGGTGGATCCACATTCCCGACAGCCTCCATATGCTGGGTTACCGGATACAGGCCGTTTCGGGCAACAATGCAGACGGTGAACAACGGATGATTCCGGTACTTACCAACCGGCAACGCATTACCGAAACATTGCCGTTGTTTGTCAACGGACGACAGCAAAAAACATTTGTTTTTAATAATTTTCTGAAGAAACACTCTGCTACGCTGAAAAATTTCAGCTACACCATCACGTTTACTTCCCATCCGGCCTGGTATGCCGTACAGGCACTCCCCTCGCTGGACAAGCCGGAATTTACCAGCGCCGAAGACATTTTTTACAGCTATTATGCCCGGGCGCTGGCACACAAACTATTGCAAACCTACCCCCGTATCCAAACGGTTTTTGAACAATGGAAAAAACAAAGCCCCGAAGCTTTCTTGTCGGAATTACAAAAAAACAAATCGCTGAAAGATATTGTCCTGCAAGCTACGCCGTGGTTACTCGAAGCCCGCGATGAAACGGAACAAAAACGTCGTGTAGCACTTTTTTTCGACCTAAACCAAATGCAGCACAAACAGCAAACCGCCTTGCTCCGCCTGCAAACGGCACAGCTCCCTTCGGGGGCATGGTCGTGGTTTCCGGGAATGCCTGCCGACCTTTTTACCAGCCAGAACATATTATCGGGGCTGTCTGATTTGGTCCGTTTCAAGGCGTTGGACCTGAAGCAACAACCCGAAGTAAAAACCATGATGCAAAAGGGTATCCGTTATGTTGACCACGAAATGTTGCAAAAGTACCGCCAGTTACAAAAGCGCTATCCCAAAACAATGAACAAAAACCATTTGACATCGGGGATCATCCGTTACTGCAGTTGGCGCACCGGTCTGCTCACTTTGTTTCCGGTAAATGAGAAAAACGGGAGAGCACTGGATTATTTTACAGGACAAATCCGCCAATACTGGCCCGGACTGGACAATAACTTACAGGCGCTCTCGGCCTTGGCCCTCAACCGGTCGGGTTATGCTTATGATGCGGAAGCCATCCTCCGGGCGTTAACCGAAAAATCGCTCCTGACCGCCCAAAAAGCCATGTACTGGCGCAACGACAAGCCATATGCTTCGCAAGGGGCCGTTTCCACGGAAGTGAACATCCTGAAAGCTTTTGCTGAAATCATGCATGACAGCCGTTCAGTAGAACGGATGAAAACATGGCTCATTCTGCAAAAACAAGCCACCCGCTGGCCCGGTACCAAAGCCACGGCAGATGCTGTTTTTGCCTTACTGATGAACGGACAACCCCTGCTGAAAGAGATGCAGCCGGTGAGCATTCTCCTGGGCAGCGGCAAAAGCCTTTCTCCCAAAACGGTTACCTATCAACCCGGCACAGGCTTTATATCAAAAACATGGTTCGGTCAGGAAATATCCCCCAGCCTTGGCACCATAACCGTAAAAAACCCTAACAAAGGAATGGCTTATGGAGCTGTTTACTGGCAATATTTTGAAGCACTCGATAAAGTCACCGGCCAAAAAACGGCTGTTTCTTTACAAAAAACCCTTTTCAGGGAAGACCTTTCTCCAGGCGCTAAGCGTTGGGTGGCCATCACGCCAAACGAAACGCTCCACACAGGCGACCGGATCATGGTGCGGCTCATCATCCGTTCCGGCCGAAGCGTGGATTTTATTCATTTGGAGGACATGCATGCCGCAGCGTTTGAACCGGAGACTTTGCTTTCGGGCTATCGCAACAGCGGAGGCCTGTGGTACTATCTCGAAATAAAAGATGCAGCCACCCATTTCTTTATCCGCCATTTGCCCAAGGGGACTTTTGTTTTGGAATATCCTCTACTGGTTACCCAGAAAGGAACGTTTTCCAATGGCATTGCCCGTATCCAGAGCCTCTACCTGCCCTCTTTCGCTGCCCATTCCTCCGGAAATAAGATAAAAGTAGAATAGGGAATATGGGTTCCGGTATGACATTTTTTAATCATCCGAAAGGGATTTTGTGCATTGGCTGTTTTAGCATCTGCTATTACAACCGGTGAATCATCCCTTGTAATTTCCTTTTTTCCACATCAAATAAAATAATTCCCCTTTTTATGGCGTTCTTTTAAAGAAGGGAAAACGGATGATTTAAAAATTTACCCCGTTTAATTTTAACGGTTTAAAAATGTGCCGGTTTGGCATGTTTTGGCATATTTTGTATTAGCTTTGCAAAAAAATAATTTATATGGTCATGGAAGAACAAAAAGCAGTAAAAAACAACGGGAAAAAACCGGCAGGATTGCTGGTACTTATCGCCATTTTGGCTGTAGTAGCCGTAGGGCTTATTATCTGGGGAGTAGGCGCCTTAGACGAAGCCCATAAGGAAAAAGTGGAAAAAGAGAAGCAACGCACCGAATTCCAGGCACAACTGGATTCGCTGATGGCCGTACACAACAAAATCAAAGCCGAATACGGACAGTTATCCGATTCGCTGGCCATTAAAGACAGCCTGATACAAGCCAAAGCGCAGGAAATCAAGAAAATGATGAACTACAAATGGGAGTATTACAAAATCAAAAAGAAACTCCATGCTTTGCAAAAAATTGCCCAGGGTTATGTACACCAAATGGATTCGCTTTACACGGTGAACCATGCCCTGACAAAAGAGAATCATCAAATCAAAGAAGTCCTGCAACAGGAAAAACAGAAAAACGCACAACTGTTGAACGAAAAACAACAGCTGAGCCAAAAGGTGCAAAAAGCCAGTGTATTACACACTTATAATTTTAAGGTCACGGCCGTTCATGTTACGGGCGGAGGGCGTGAACGCAAAACGGATAAAGTGCGCCGGGTCAGCAAAATCAAAGTTTGTTTTACAGTGGCTTCCAATGCGGTGGCCATTCCCGGAAACCGTACCATCTATGTGCGTATTGCACGTCCTGATAAAAAGATCCTTGTCATCAGCGACAGCGAAAAATACTCTTTTATGTTCAACGGCAAACGGTTGCAATACTCAGCCAAAAAAGAGATCAACTACCAAAACCAAGCCATGGACATTTGTGTTTCATGGCCCCGGCGTTCCACCCAAGAGTTAAAACCCGGCGTATATCACGTGGATGTGTTTGAAGGCAATTTCACGATTGGACAAGCCACACTTACACTGCGATAAGTCCGGATATTTTATAAACATAAAAAAGCCTGCCGTCCGGCAGGCTTTTTTTAATGGGCAAAAAATAGGAATCCTGTAAGGATTTTTATTCTCCTTCGGCTATTGATTGAATAAACCGGTAAAACAGCCTGACACCCACACCGGTGCCACCCTCGCCACGATACCCGTCTTTTTTGTCGAGGAAAGCCGGGGCGGCAATATCCAGATGAATGTAAGGATAGCTGGTAAAATGTTCCAAAAATTTCCCGGCCGTAATCGCACCGGCTTCCACGCCGCCAATGTTTTTCAAATCGGCCACTTTCGATTTCAGTGCTTCTTTGTATTCATCCCAGAAAGGAAATTCAATGATGCGTTCATGCGTCAGCGCCCCGATACGTTTCAGTTGTTCGAAATCGTTATCGGCTTTGGCTTCCATACCCACAATAGCCTGCGGTCCAATAGCACGTGCGGCAGCACCGGTAAGGGTGGCTATATCCACGACCAGTTCCGGGTTATACTCTTTGGCATAGCTGAGGGCATCGGCAAGAATCATACGGCCTTCAGCATCGGTATTCAGCACTTCCACCGTGGTACCGTCATGCATGGTCACAATATCTCCCGGAGTATAGGCATTGCCATCCGGACGGTTATCCGTTGCCGGCACCAACCCGACCACATAAACGGGCAGTTTGGCCCGGGCAATGGCATACATCGCACCCGCAACAGCAGCTCCGCCTGCCATATCACATTTCATGGTATCCATGAAATTGGTCGGTTTCAGACTCAGTCCACCGGTATCGTAAACCACTCCTTTACCTACAAAAACATAAGGTTTTTTGTTTACGGCATTTGCAGGCTTCCATTCCATAATGGTGAAGGTCGGCGGGTCGATACTGCCTTTGTTAACCGCCAGCAACCCTCCGAATTTGAGACTTTCCAATTTCTTTTTATTAAAGACTTCCACCTTTATCCCGGTTATTTTACCGAGTTGCTGCATCTCTTCAGCAAATTTGGTGGCATTCAGGTAGGATACCGGCTCGTTGACAAAATCACGGGCAATAAAAACCGCTTTGGTCATTGTACGAATGTCTTCAAGGTCTTCTTCTGTTACCGCATTGTCGTACACATCGACTTCTACAATGGTATTGTCTTTTTTCTTATCCGGTTTTTTATACTTGTTAAAGGAGTAGTTCCCCAGGAGAAAACCTTCGGTAAAAGCCAGTGTTTCTTCTTTTTCCACATTGACATTATAAACAACGGTACGCTCCACGCGGGCCTGATTAAGCAACTGCTGGGCTTTGTCACCCCGCATACGGTAAGCTTCCAGCCGTACCGAGCGGGTTCCCACCACTTCTCCAAAAACCACTGTCAGTATATTTTTATACCGGTTCATGGTTACCACATTGTGGTTGTTACGGTGCTGTCTTTTGGCGTAATTGATTTCCTCCTCGGTGAGGCCGAGTTGAGCGAGGTCTTTTCCATCCTTCACAAGAAAAATGGTGTCGGCTGCGGTAGGCTTACGCAATGCCTTTCTAAGTAATGTATTCATGTTTTAATTGTTTTTGGTTGATATTTGATTTATAAATTTCCAACGGATTTTTCTTTTTGCTGTACCACAATATATTCCTTGAACTTTTCAATGGCGAGATAGGTGGCACCCGCTTCATTTTCCACATACGTTTTGGCAGCTTTTGCCGCTTTTTGATATTGATCGGATGACTCCAAAAGTTGGTCCACTGTTTGGTTTAAACTTTTTTGATCCGTAACCGCAAAACCGCCCCCATTTTTCAACAAATCGATGGCCTCCCTGAAATGTTCATGATGGGGGCCGAAAATCACGGGCAGACCGTAAACGGCAGCTTCGGGAAGGTTATGAATGCCTACCCCAAACCCGCCGCCAACATAGGCCACACGACCAAACCGGTACAGATACGACAACATACCCATGGTGTCGATGACCAAAACACGGCTTTCCGGTGCTATTTCTTTGTTACCGTGAAGATCCGTATAAAAAACGGGGTGAAACGGGGCAAAAAGCCGGCGGATCTCTTCAAGATGCTCCGGATGGACTTTATGCGGAGCGATCACCATCTTTATTTTGGGATTATGTTGCAGGTAACCGCTCAGGAGTTTTTCATCGGGAGGCCAGGTGCTTCCGGCAATAAGCGTTTCGCACCCACGGACAAAATTTTCCAGTACGGGAAAATGTTTTTCCTGCCGGGCAATTTTCAGCACCCGGTCAAAACGGGTATCCCCTCCTACTTGATGATGAAACACACGAATACTGTTCAACAAATCGGAAGAGGTTTTGTCTTGAACCTGAAACCAGGTTACTTTTTGCAACTGGTTTCTGAACCATTTGGTCCCCGGACGGAAGAAATACTGGTTTTTCCGAAAGATGGCCGAAACAAAGAAGAGCGGTATTTTATTTTTCGACAGCTCTTTGATATAGTTATACCAATATTCGTATTTGATAAAAACAGCCAGTTTCGGTTGAAAAGTACGGATAAACCGCCGGGCATTCTTGGGTTTGTCAGCCGGGAGATAGAATATGTAATCGGCCCCGGCATAATCTTTTCTCAGTTCGTAACCCGAAGGAGAAAAAAAAGTAAGCAATATTTTATAATTCGGAAAAGTCTCTTTAAAAGCTTCCATCACCGGCCGGCCCTGTTCAAACTCACCAAGGCTGGCACAATGAAACCACACGATGTTTTCGTGTTTACCCACGGCTTGTTTCATCCGCTGAAAGAGATTTTTCCTACCGGTGACCCATTGTCTGGCTTGCCGGTTGAAAGGCACGGCAAGACGGATGAGAAAGGTATATCCGTAAATAAAAATATTATAAAATATTCTCATGTCGCCCGGTATAAATAGCCTGTTTTTTTCCTTTTTCCTTCAGTTGGGCAAATATAATAAGAATAATCTTTC
>CAYYRE010000112.1:0-10383 GCA_964473895.1 uncultured Lentimicrobiaceae bacterium
GGTTCGACCCCGGCCTCGGGTACGCAAAAGGATGGTTTTTTCAGCCATCCTTTTTGTTTTTTATTGCATCCAGAAAAACCCGGATTGACATATCCTGACCGGTAAAAACCGGTTATTGTTGTACGAGATTTGGTACCGACCGGTCGGCCTTGACCACTTTGTAAAGTTTATCCCCCCGCCGCAGCAACATTTTGGAAGGAAACGAACAAACGTTTCCTTTTTCTACCCTTTTTACCGGCTCAAGATCCAAACGCAATTCCTGTAAGGTATCTTCATAAACACCTGTGGTATGGCCAATAACCATAATCCGGTCTCCCGTTTGCAATGGCTGGGCTTCGACTTTGAGTTCTGCCACACTGATTTGTGTGTAAAAATTGGTGATTTTTCCGATATAAATTTTTCTCTCCGAAGCCTGGTTGCCATATTCTTCGGTCCATTCGCCGATTTTACGTCCAAGATAATAGCCATCCCAGAAACCGCGGTTGTAAACCCGCGAGAGCTCGGCATTCCACCGATCGATATTTTCCTGTGTGTATTTTCCATCAAACCAGGCATCCACGGCATCACGATAAGTCTGAGCAACCGTCTTAACATATTCGGGCGAACGGCCGCGTCCTTCCAATTTGAGTACACGTACCCCGGCATCCAATATTTTATCAAGAAATGAAATGGTATTCAAATCTTTGGGCGACATAATGTATTTGCCATCGACTTCCAGTTCCAGATCCGATTCGGTATCTTTTACCGTATATTTCCGGCGGCAGGGCTGTAAACAAGCACCGCGGTTGGCCGAAGAATTCAAATTATCGAGACTCAAATAGCATTTTCCGGAAACAGCCATGCACAAGGCCCCGTGGGCAAAAACTTCTATCTGTATCAAATCGCCTTTGGGCCCACGGATATCCTGTTCGCGGATGGCAGTGGTAATGGCTTTCACCTGGTCAATACGCAATTCACGTGCCGTGACCATCACATCGGCATAATGTGAATAAAACTTTACCGCTTCAATGTTGCAAATATTACTTTGCGTGGAAATATGAATCTCCATGCCTTTCTGAAAAGCATACTGGATAACCGCCTGGTCGGAAGCAATGATGGCGGAAATCCCGTTTTCATAGGCAGCATCCACAATTTGACGCATCAACGAGAGGTCTTCATCATAAATTTCGGTATTCAGCGTAATATACGACCGGATATGATGCTCCTGGCAAATACGGGATATTTTCGCCAAATCATCCAGCGTAAAATTTTGAGATGAGCGCGAACGCATGTTCAGATGGCCGACCCCAAAATATACCGCATCGGCATGCCCTTGGATAGCCGCCATAAGCGAGGCATAAGAACCTACCGGTGCCATGATCTCCACATCGTTCGCCGTCATAACCTGATTTTTGGGCTGCAAAAATAACGAAAAGGGAAACAGCCGTTGTTGTTTGCCGGATATTCTTGCCGAAAACAGAAACCCAAAGGCCCAATTTTTTCGCCTCTTTTACCCGATATTTTTTCTTTTTGCAGTGAAACAACCGGAACCACTTCCCCCAACCATCTTCCCTCAATCGTTTTAAACCAAGCTTTTTAGTAGAAATCACCGTTTCAGCATCACTGTTTTATTATTGCAAAAAATTATTCTGCATGACATGGGTTGACATATTAAAATAATTCTACATTTGTTCCGATAAACCAACGCAAGAGTAAGGGGGAATTTTTTATGTGTTCTATTTTAGGCATTCTGGATGTAAAAACCGGAACGGAAAACCTGCGGGAACAGGCGTTGGAAATGTCAAAGACCATGCGTCACCGCGGGCCCGACTGGTCGGGGATTTATATGAATGATGAAGCCATCCTCGTTCACGAACGTCTTTCGATCGTGGATGTGGAAAACGGCGCGCAACCGTTAATGAGTGCCGATGGCAGATTGGCACTTGCTGTTAATGGCGAGATATATAATCATCGCGAACTGGAAAAAAACCTGAAGATCCATTACGATTTTCAAACACAGTCGGACTGTGAAGTCATCAACGCCCTTTACCTTGAAAAGGGAACCGGTTTTTTGGATGATCTGAACGGGATTTTTGCTTTTGTTCTTTATGATAACCAGGATCATTCGTACCTTATCGGCCGCGACCACATTGGCATTGTTCCGCTTTATTACGGCTATGACGAGATGGGGAATTTTTATGTGGCTTCCGAAATGAAAGCCCTCACAGGACATTGTACCCAAATTGAAAACTTCCCTCCCGGCCATTATTACAGCAGCAAAGAAAAGAAATTTGTACGGTTTTATCACCGTGATTGGGAATCGTACGAAGCGGTTAAAAACAATGTGACCGATAAACAACAGTTGAAACAAGCATTGGAAAATGCGGTACACCGTCAGCTTATGTCGGATGTGCCGTACGGGGTCCTGCTTTCGGGCGGTTTGGATTCTTCCATAATTGCCGCCATTGTCCGAAAATATTCGCAACGCCGTATCGAATCTTCCGACCTGAAAGAAGCCTGGTGGCCGCAGGTGCACTCTTTTTCCATCGGATTAAAAGGTTCTCCCGATTTGGAAGCTGCACAAAAAGTGGCCGATCATATTGGTTCGGTACACCATTCGTTCGTTTATACCGTTCAGGAAGGTTTGGATGCCGTTAAAGATGTTATTTACCATCTGGAAACTTACGATGTAACCACCATCAGGGCGGCAACCCCCATGTATCTGATGGCACGGAAAATCCGTTCGATGGGAGTAAAAATGGTCCTTTCGGGCGAAGGAGCCGATGAAGTTTTCGGCGGATACCTTTATTTTCACAAAGCACCCAATGCACAGGCATTGCACGAAGAAACCGTAAGGAAATTATCGAAGTTACATTTGTTTGACTGCCTGCGGGCCAACAAATCCATGGCGGCCTGGGGTGTGGAAGCACGGGTTCCGTTTCTTGACAAAGCGTTTTTGGATGTGGCCATGCGGATAAATCCGGAAGACAAGCTGGTGAAAGAGGGGAAAATGGAAAAACACATCCTGCGTGAACTTTTTGGTGATTATCTTCCCAAAGAGGTGGCTTGGAGGCAAAAAGAACAGTTTTCGGATGGGGTGGGGTACAACTGGATCGATACATTGAAAGAAGTCGCTGCGAAACAGGTGACCGACCTGGAACTGGAAAAAGCGGCTTACCGTTTCCCCATCAATACCCCCATGACCAAAGAAGCCTATTTTTACAGGACCATCTTCCATAATTTCTTCCCGGGGGATCAGGCAGCCAAAACCGTACCAGGCGGTAAATCGGTGGCATGCAGCACCCCGGAAGCCCTTGCATGGGATCAGTCGTTGAATAATGTGATTGACCCTTCCGGCCGGGCGGTTCAAAAAGTTCACATAAAATCTTATTAAAACAGAGATGAACAAAAAACCAAAGGCCGGAAAACAAAAAGTTTCCGGCCTTTTTAATGAATAAAAAAGGAAAGTTGAAATAAAAACCGCTGCTTTCCGAAAAACATATTAAAATAAAAAGTCATGCGTACCTTAAGCAAAAACAAGCTGAAACTGGGGGAAGATGCCCTCGCTTTTATCGACCTTTACCTTTCCTTACCACCGAAAGCTGAAAACTTTCTGCCGCCCCGCTACATGGACCTATTACAAAACTTCTACCGGTTGTGTCACGAAGAACCGGATGACCCGGCTTTTCAACAGCAGCAAATCCAGCAACAATTGCTTGTGCTGAAAGAATCGTTTCCGGCCTATGTGGATGTATCGCTTATGCTCTTCCCCCACGAGGAGTCCAAAGCGTTTGAATACCGTTCCAGGTTAAACAAATTCCGTAGTCGCCTGGTCAACCTAATGGACACCGAACTGATCAATGAAGAAAAACAGGAACAGGCAAAAAAAATCCTGAATTTCCACGATTTTTCCATGGGAACGCCGCCTTTTACACAAACCAACCTGAAATTCCGTTTCAGTATTTTGCTCGGCGAAGAGGTATCCATGTTGCGCCGTTTCAGAGAAGTATTGGGTATTTATGACGATCAGCAAAAGTTGCAGTGGAATTATTTGATGGATGTGCTGGAACAAATGGTGGTGCAAAGTGCCCACTATACCACCCGGCCCGAAAAGACCGACTTTCTCGAGAGGATGTCACAAAACACCTCGTTTAAAGGATTGAACGGATTGCTGACAACCGCTGTAAGCGGAAGCCCCGACACGGTGATCCGCCTTTTGCAGGAAGAACTTTTCCATCGTTCGCAAGTAATGGTCATTGACTATGAAGACGAAGAGCAACTTTTTGAGCAAGTACAAAAAAACAATACCGCTGTTTTTGCCGTTAAAATCAAAGCCATTACACACAATCCTTTCGGAGCAGCCAAGTGGTTTCCTTATTTGAGCCGGATGATTTTTGTGGATAATTCGCCCATGGCCATCCGCACCAATACCAGCCTTGTTTTCTGTTTTCATAATAAAATCATCCAAAGCCTGGATAAAGTCCACACCAAAAAACTGGGCGCCTTGGCCAACAGCCAAATGAACCTGCGGCTTATTCTCGAAAAAGTGAGCCTGACCAACTTAAAGCAGTTCAAAAAACGTATGGACGATAAAATCGTTTGGTACGAAAAAGAACTGCAAACTTTGAAAAAGGAACAACTCGGTGTAACCGATAGTCCTGAGAAAAACCTGACACTGTTTAAATTCGACGAATTCTCGCGTCAGATCATCAAAGATAAATACACCCTTTCCAAACTGAGCAATTATCTTGATGTCATCATCCGGTGCGCCGACAGTACCCGCCAAAAACAATTGAACAAAACACTTATTGACCGGTTTGAAGCACTCACCCTCAAATATTTCTATTCGGGTACACGCAAGCTGCACATTGCCACCATAGTGGAAGGCGGGGGCAGAAACCAAATCAAAACCTACGGCGATTATCTGTTACACCGCAAATTAAAGCCCATCCGGCAGGAAATTGTGGACCGGTGCCGGCTGATTTTAGACCTTTATCCGGACACCTACCAGCGAACATTGAAAAACCACTTTCATAAAAACTTCGGCATCAATCTGTTTCTTGAAAAATACAAACAATACCTCATCAAAGCCGAAAACGAAGCCGATAACGAAGGACGGTTGAAAAATGTTCTTATTGACCTGGGGATTCTCGAAAAATACAATGCGCTTTCCGGTGAACAACAACACATTATTAAAGAATTCATCAGCAACCTTTCCAATTTAAAAAAGACCTCCATTTCGGATGATGTTCAAATGATTATTCGGGATGTTCTTTTCGGAAAAGAAGACAAAGTACTGAAACCGTACATCCTTTTCAACAAATACTCTTCGTGGGAATACCTCGATCTGTTTCCCACCGACCGGTTCGACATCAATCCGTTCGACCTGGAAATAGGGATTACGCCGGAAGGACGTATCGACTTCGACCGGCTGACGCTGCGTTTGGAACGTATGAAAAACACTTTCCAGATTTTTGACGAAACAGGAAGCCTTTGGGATCGCTTTTGCGAAAACCTGACCATCGTCATCAACGATCCGGCCAACCCCTCGGGATATTCCGATTTCAACAACCCTTCGCTACTCGAATTTCTGAAATTCATCAGTACCAGTAAAATCACGCTTTTCCTTGACGAGGCATACAACGATACCGTAAAAACCGAAGACCCTGCGGAACCCAAATGGCGTACCATTTCGCGGTATGTTATGGACAACCTCGACCAAAAATATGCCCGGCTCAACATGGTTTCGTCCATATCGACCACGAAAAACCTCGGTGCCACCGGCGACCGGCTCGGTTCCATAGTAGCCACTCCCGCAAAAAAGGAAGTAATTGATTTTGCCCGCAAACAAAACAACAAAGAAAGCGGCAACACCAATTCGCTGTTTATGCTGGTCAATGTGCTGGAAACCGCCATGCAGGCCAAACGCATTAAAAACATTCTCGAAGAAAAAATGCCGAGAAATGCTTCCCGGCATAAAATCAAACGTCTTATCGAGCAATACATTATTGACGTTTGCACAGGACAAACAGCGGACAAAAATGCCCAAACCGGCGGCTTTGGCAATATTTTTGAAGGAAGCCCGCTCCACCTTTTCCTGCTGGACGAACTGGTAGCCCTCGACAAATTAGACATGCTGGAACTGCCCGATGACTTCAAATACAAAGACGAGCCATTCTTTGCCTATTACCAAAAACAACTGGTAGGGGCGCTGAACGGTTTCAGGGTCAACAAAAACTTCCGGAACGAATCGCTGAAAAGACTTCAGATCGGAAAAGAAACCGCAGCCCAACTCCTGTCGGGAGAAGCCGGAAAATATGCCCGTGTGGTCGCTTCGGATGGTTCTTTCCTGTTCAACATTCAGTTGAAACAATTTTTCTCTTACCAGGACCTTGAAAAATACACACAAGTGCTGGCCGAACAACGCGGCATTGCGGTTATCCCCTATCAAACGGGATTCCTGCGTTTTTCCCTTGGCGGCTATCTGGAAGGAACCGATGCCTCTTACGACATTTTCCGCAAGGAAATAGAAAATGCTCTGGAGATAGTTTTGAAATACTGGCAATTGTTTTACAAAGCCAAAACCCATCCGGCAAACAAAGGACGCAGTACCGATGAACTATTGGAAGAAATCTTTTATCTCCCGTCCGAAAGGGCTTTTATCGACCAGGTACTCGACGATTTTTACCGTGTCCGGAAACTTTCCAAAAAACCGTTGCAAACATTGCTCATCGATAACCGTTGGACCCTGTACCACGCAGCTCCCTCCGAAAGCGGCGTGAGCATCCATGCCATTGATGATTCGGCCAATGCGGTGATTGAATTTACCGAAGAGTTGGGCCGTTGCCCCGATTTGCCTGCTTTTATCCGTAGCAAAGCATTCAGTTCGGTTTACGAAAACCTGTTACCCCAGGTGTACCGGAAAATACCGGCCATAAAACACTGGCCTTTCGGCAAAGTATTGGCTTATTTCGGAAAATCGGCACTATTGAATTACATCAGCAACAAACTCAATTACGAACCCAACCATTATGTGCTGGATGCTCCGGACGAAAACCTGATTATGGCAGAAATACTCCTCGAAATGGAGCACCTGCTCTTTTCATCCGGGAAAACCAAAATTATTTCGCTGCGCAGCACAGGCCACCACCACAACGATATTGCCCGCATGGAAGGGCTCAACAGTTTGTTACGTAAATATGTGGCAGAGCTGATGTTGCACTTTAACCTGCCTTTCGAAAACGATCCCCAGGAGCCTTCATTGTTGCAACTCATCGAAACCATCGAAGAGAAGTTTTCGGCCATTTCAGGCATCGCCATGCAAAAACTAAATGTGGAACTTGCCCTGAAAGAATTTTCCGACGAAATTTACCAGGAACTGGAAAAAGAAAACCTGACGCTGGGGAAAAAACTTTTCGGGGATATCCAACAACAGATCAACCAACGGGTTTACAATCCCACATTAACAGCCTCTCAACGCTTGGCAACCCTTTACCTTTTGAAAGAAAAAAGCCGGTTTAAAAAAGTGCTGACAGACCTCCTGAAAACTTTCGGGCAAAAACTACAAACACTGCACGACAAAGAAGCGGAGGCCATTATCGAACATTTTCTTTACGAAACCCTTCCGGGACAATGGGACTTACTTTGGAATGAGGTAACCGACCAGGGAAACCGGAAAGTACCTGCCGGAGAACTTCACAACGAAACCCGCTGGTTTGTTCTTTTCCTCATTAAGCTGCTGAACAAAACAAAGGCCAACGAGCACTATTATCCTTATGTGCATACGGTTATGCGCCTTTCCGAATCGGTTTTTACCCGCCAAAACTCAGCCATTAACGAAATGGCCCAACACGGAATCAGTGTTTTTGAGCATTTCGACACCACACAACACGTGCTGGTCAAACAGCAGGAAAAAGAACTGGAATGGATTCCGAGAATGCTATCGCAATGCGGGGTCATCGCTGCCGAACAAAACGTTCAAACCCATACCCGTATCGTAACCGATTCGAAAAAAAGAGAATATCCTTACCACCGGCTGGACAGGGTACACGGCGAACAGGACAAACAGGAAAAAATTGCCGCACTGGCAAAAACCAATTCCAACGAATACATAAAAGTCCTTGACATACGCCCCATGCCGGCATTTTTCCTGAACCGTATCCGCCAGTTTATCGGAAACATGGATGCCGGTGATTACCGGTGTAAAATCTTTAACGGGGGGCTGGTAAACGAGCTGTTTGTTTTCCATAAATCGTACATGAAATATCTCGCCGACAATTTCCGGCTTATGCAAAAACAGGAAACCACGCTGGAAGAGGTACAACGGTTTATCCCCGATACCATCTGTTTTTACGGTTTCCCGGAAAAACTCATCTCTTTCCCCGAGGTTGGATTTTTTGATATTCCGGGACCACGGGGTAACATCAAAGCCATTGTTTCGCCCCTGCGCAAAGAAGCCGACTATTTCGGCAACATCAAAAAGCCGCGCCTTACGGTAATGAACGAAAAAATCAAAGAAATGGGCGGTATTCCCATTCATGGTTCCATGTTTGCCGTGGAAGAAGAGGATGGGGCCGTATTTGTAGTTCAAATCAGCGGCGACAGCGGTGTGGGCAAATCGGAAATGCTGGCGGCCATGATGCTGAAATGGATGCAACAAAACCTTACCGGCGTCCGTTCACTCAAAATGATTGCCGGCGACATGCTGCACCTTTTCCCCGATACAGAAGGCAACCTGTACGGTATTGGTACCGAAGAGGGCGACTTCAGCCGGGTAACCGATTTTGACCCCGATTATATCAAATTTTATTACACATTGTTCGAAAGTGCTTCCGACTCTAATGTGGAAGACCTGAACTCACGCAGCACCATCAGCGGCTTGTGCGACGTGAGTATGCCTTATAAAATCGACATCATGCTGACCGCGAGTAATTTTGCCCGTGAAGAGGCCGGCATTACGCGCTACGAAAATCCGGAAAACTTTATCCTTTACCGTAATTCGCACGGTGAACGCAAAGAAAAAGCCACCAGCGGCGATAATCCGCATTTTCAACGTACCCTGTTGCGATATACCGGTGATAAAAACATTGTGGAAGTCATGGACCGGCACGGCGCTTACATCGACGATGTCCTCAATTGGGATTACGATGCTTTTAGCAAACGCTATTACCTCTGTTCTTCTTACAAAATGATCGATCAAATCAATTTGGAAGAGATTGTTTCCAAAATTTTCACAGGAAAAACCTTTTGCGAAGGGGACAAAGAATGGACAATTGAAGGGGTGGATTTCGATATCATTAAAAACCGCTTTGTGGCCCGTTTACGTTGCGAAGAGGAAGAAAAACAAGAGGTGATCGACCGGAACCTGTTCAACCAACTGTTCGATTCGCTGGCCAGTACACCGGCAGGGCAACCGTTTGTGGATGAAGAAGGGGAATTTGAAAGTAAAAAACACCTCATTGAAGTGCTGAAATCGGAAAAAGGCAAAAAAGTGCAACTCGGTATTCTTTCCACCGACATCGGCCGGAAAGGAAAAGAGATTACCGGTCCGCAAATTGCAGCCGAAGACATGCGCCGGCTCATACGGGAAGTACGTAACAAACGTCCCGATATCAATGAAAACAAAAACCGTGTAAAACAACTCATCCGCCAAAAGTATGCTGCCATCCTAAAAGTATCCGGACAAAATGCCGAAATAGACCGTTATAATTTTTGGCTGTGGCAAATGGAGCAAATGCGCCAGGCAGAATTGGTGCGTATCGACCGGATGGAGGAAAAAATCGATTTGTCAAACCTGAAAACACATATCGATAACCGACGTAATTTTCAGCCTTTGCTCGTTACTCCCAACATGAACCGCGAACTCTCGGCCATGAGCGAAACTTACAAGCAATTGCTGCAACTTCCACATATGGACACGTTGGTGCAAAGTTTTAAAGCATTGAAAAAACAGGTTTTCATTGTGAAAAATTACAGCAAAGAAACGCAGGTGAACAACACCATGTTGCAATTTCTTCTGTTGAAACGCCACATTTTGAGCGAAGACCTGACCAAAGGCCGTGTGATGCACAAAGTGGACCGTGAAACACTGGCGGCCGCCAAACAGGCCGCCTTGGACGTACTGAAAGAAAGCGGTAAAGAAAAATAAGTCCTTGAAAAGCAGCACGAAACCGCGGCAAATACTTGTGACGTAAACGGATGAAACGAACATGAATTTTATTCATCATAAAATACAGGCCCGCCTGACCGGTAGTAGTCGGGCAGGCAGAAGTATGATGGTAAACCCACCCCTACCCCCTCCGAGGAGGGGAATTTAATAATGAAGTTATTTAAAGTTTGAGAAAGAATATCTTTATAATGTATTATAAATCAGCAAATAAATTCCTAATATTCCCCTTTTGGAAG
>CAYYRE010000113.1:0-10239 GCA_964473895.1 uncultured Lentimicrobiaceae bacterium
AATACAGGTTATGAATATTATCAGCACGAACTTTAGGAAAAATCAGATTCACGACGATGATTGGATTCAATTTGAAAAACAATTTCTTATCCCATTGAGTTTAACGGCTGTTTTTTTTGCTGCAATATCTATCCTTTTAAATATTATAATTGGCTTCAATTGGGTCTTAACGGTTATTCCTTTTTTTAGTATTCCGGTTTTTCTGCTTGTTTTTTTTATGGTGAAAAATGATTATCATGTTGTTGTTGCCAAATGGATTTTTATCATTGGAACATTTATTATTGTCAACTTAATATGGTATTTTAATTTTGGTGGTCGAGGCCCATGGCTGTTTTTATTGATTTTATTGTATAGTTACTTGATTTTTATGATGCGGGGAAGACAGTTGGTTTTTTTGAGTCTTCTTATCATAACCAATGTTATTATTCTGTTTTTGTTCGAGTTAAACCATCCCAATGCATTAGGAAATTATCCATCCGAAAGGGTTCGGATTCTTGATTTTTATTCAGCGATTCTTTTGCTGGGTGGTACCGCCTATGTCCTCATGACCATGGCCAAACGGGCTTATCTTTCGCAATACAAAAAGGCCAAAACGGCCGATAAGCTGAAATCTTCCTTTCTGGCCAACATGTCGCATGAAATCCGCACCCCGCTCAACGCCATTGTGGGTTTTAGCAATCTGCTGGCCGATGGCACCATTCAAGAGGAGGAACGGGAACAATACATAGCCATTATTAACCGGAGCAACGAAACATTGCTGCAACTCATTGATGATATTTTAGATGTTTCCATGATTGAGGCCGAACAGGTAAAAATCAACGAAGCCTCTTTCTCGGTTAACGAATTGATGCAAAATTTGGAAAAGACCTACCGCCAGGTTCTGAAAGAAAAAAACAAAGAACACCTTAGGCTTGTTTTGGATATGCCAGAAGAGATTTACCGTATGACATCCGATCCGGTCCGGGTGAACCAACTCATGGTGAACTTGCTGAACAATGCCATTAAATTTACCGAACAGGGTTCCGTAACTTTCGGTTTTTCGTTGGAAAACGACCGGATGAAATTTTTTGTCAGGGATACGGGCATCGGTATCGAAAAAGAATATCAGGAACGCCTGTTCGACCGGTTTTATAAAATCGAGCAAGACAATACGAAACTTTACCGGGGGACGGGCATTGGGCTCTATTTGTGTAAAAAAATTACCGAAATGCTGGGCGGAAGCATCCATGTGCGGTCGGAATACGGCAAAGGCTCCATGTTTTACTTTTATCTCCCTGCCAAGGATTTGCAGGTGGAGCGGAAACGGCAAACTGTTCAGGAAGCAAATCATAACGGCGACACTTTGCAATTGCCAAAAGCCACGGTGCTCATAGTGGAGGATGATATGAGCAGCAGGATTTATTTCAGGAAAGTACTGGAGGGCGTGGATGTGCATATTTTGGAAGCTGCCGATGCCTCTGAAGGGGTCAGGGTTTTTCGAGAACATCCCGAGATTGACGTGGTGTTGCTCGACATCCGGTTGCCCGGGGTAAGCGGGTTCGATGTGCTGAAAACATTGAAAAAAATCAGACCGGAAGTACCGGTGATTGCCCAAACCGCTTTTGCCATGGCTGGCGACAAGGAAGCCTGTCTGGAAGCAGGATTCGATGCTTACATTTCAAAACCGGTGGGGCGGACCGAGTTGTTGCATTTGTTGAAAAAGTTTGTTTGAATGCAATAGGCAAAATGCTGACGACCAAATTCTATTTGGCCCGGTTTTCCCGATATTGTTATTTTTGCTTGTTGCAAACCCCATTGCCCTATGTCCAAAAAGTTAAAAGCAAAGGAAAGGCATAACCTTTTCCTGCTGTTTCTTATCCTGGTTTATGTTTTTGTTCTTTCTCCTTTTTCCGATAGCGAAGGGCGGCGGGTGGCTTACAATGTGGTGCTTTCGGGCATTTTTATCATGACGGTTTTTGCCATTAAAAAGAAAACCAACACCTATTTTTACCTTAGTGCGGTGGTTATTCTTTTGCAGTGGGTTTCCAACTTGTTTAATATGACTTTGTTGGAAGCGCTTTCAGCTGCTTTTGAGTTGGTGTTTTTTGTTTTGGCCATAGTGCTTTTATTACGCCGTATTGCCGGCAGTAAAAAAGCAGGACCGCTGGAGTTTCTCGAAGCCATTAACATGTATTTTCTTTTGGGCATACTCGGTTCCGTTTTTTTTAGCATCATTTATCTGCTTTCCAGTGGAGCATTTCATTTCCCGGAAGGGGTAATTCCTACCCGATCCGATTTTATTTATTACAGCTTTGTGACCATCTCAACACTTGGTTACGGAGACATTATTCCCGTTTCGCCCATTGCCAAAAATGTTTCTATTCTTGTCAGCATCAGCGGGCAGCTTTATCTTGCCATGATTGTGGCTTTGTTGGTGGGAAAAGCCCTTACGGGAAGGACAAAATAACAGGCAACCTTTATGAAATATGGATGAAAGATTAATTTTTAAATATTTTCCGGATCTGTCGGAACGGCAAAAAGAGCAAATCAATGCACTGGGTGGGCTGTATCGTGAATGGAACGCAAAAATCAATGTGATTTCCCGCAAAGACATGGAACATTTTTACCTGCATCATGTTTTGCATTCGCTTGCCATAGCCAGGCTGGTTCGGTTCAAACCGGAGGCTAAAGTTATGGATGCCGGGACAGGCGGCGGTTTTCCTGGAATTCCGCTGGCCATATTGTTTCCCGAAACCGATTTCTTGTTGGTGGATTCCATCGGAAAAAAAATAAAAGTGGTCCAGGCAGTGATCCGTGCGCTCGGGTTGCAAAATGCGGAAGCCCTGCAGGCAAGAGCCGAAGAAATCAACGGCTCATTTGATTTTGTAGTCAGCCGGGCGGTGACCGACCTTGAAGTTTTTACCCGGTGGACCTTGAAAAAAGTAAACCCCCGTTCGCAACATGTTTTGCCCAATGGCATCCTCTACCTGAAGGGAACCGGCATCGGGGCGGAGTTGGCCCGTGTCAGAAAAAACCGTAAAGTGAAGGTAAAAACGTACCCTTTATGGCGGTTTTTTTCAGAAGACTTTTTTCAAACCAAACAAATGGTACATGTATTCAGAAAATAAGGTTTCCGGAATTTGCTTTTATCCGGCCGGGATAAAAATGTAACGTATTTGGGCAAATAAGAATTAATACAGATTAACAAGATTTTCCCGGTTGTCCCGAAATAAATTCTTATTTTCGCCCGTTAATCTTTTTTAAAAATCAATCATTAAAATAAATCGTTATGACTGAAGCAATACAGAAATCGCTGCGTGAGTCACCTTTAGCTCGCTGGACAGCGATGGTCGTCGTTTCTCTCTCCATGTTCGGAGCTTACTATTTCAATTATGCCGTTTCATCGGTAAAACCGATTCTGGAAACGGCTTTGGGATGGACCAGTTCCGATTTCGGTTTGTACACCGGTTCGTATGCCTGGTTTAATGTCTTTCTTTTCATGCTGATTTTCAGTGGTATTATTCTCGACAAACTGGGTATCCGGCTTACGGGACTGATGTCCACAACCTTAATGGCTGTCGGTACCGGGTTGAACTACTGGGCTATGACGGCTTTGCCGGCAGATACTACCATGATTCTTCCACTTTACGGTTCCATTAAAACACAGGTGTTGTTGTCGTGCCTTGGTTTTGCTATTTTTGGTGTGGGAAGCGAAGCGACGGGGATTACACTTTCAAAAGCTATTGTGAAGTGGTTTAAAGGCAAAGAACTTGCCCTTGCCATGGGGCTGCAAATGTCTATTGCCCGTTTGGGAACCGCCCTGGCCCTGGCCGTTTCATTGCCCATTGCTATTAAATTTACCTACAGTACCCCTATTTTGCTGGCCTTTGTGCTTATGCTTCTTGGGCTTGTAGCTTTTATTACGTACATCATTCTGGACAAAAAGCTCGACGCATCGGAGAAAAATTTGGAGATAGAAGAAGAAGAGCCTTTCCGGATCAAAGACATTGTTTCCATTGTGAGTAACAAAGCCTTTTGGTACATTGCCATATTGTGTGTGTTGTTTTACGGTGCGGTCTTTCCGTTTTTGTATTATGCTCCCGATTTTATGGTCAATAAATACCATGTGGCGCCCAATTTGGCAGGACTTATCCCCATGCTGCTGCCTTTCGGCACCATTTTCCTGACCCCGTTGTTCGGCGGGATTTATGATAAAAAAGGAAAAGGGGCAACCATTATGATCATCGGATCGGTGATGCTCATCATTGTACATGGCTTTTTATCCGTTCCGTTTTTAAACAACTGGGTATTTGCTGCTGCCATGGTCACTGTTCTCGGTATTGCTTTTTCACTCGTTCCTTCGGCCATGTGGCCTTCGGTACCGAAAATTATTCCCGAAAGGCAATTAGGAACCGCTTATGCCGTTATTTTCTACATCCAAAACATTGGTCTGTGGCTGATTCCGCTTTTGCTCGGCATCGTATTACAGGCTTCCAACCCGGCGGTTTCGCCTAACAAAATGCTGATCAAGTCGGCCATCACCGAAAGTTTTCATAAAGTGTTGGCCGAAAACAACACTGCTGTGAAAGAAAAACAGTTGAACATTGCCATTGAAAAAACTACCGGCAAAGTGGTGGATTCCATTGTGCAAACAACCTTTTATCAGGCGGCACCTGAAAAACAGGTGAACAAAGAAGCGTTGAAACGTAAAATGATTGCTGCCGGGGTCAGTGCTGCACAGGGATTACAGTTGGATAACTCGAAAGAGTCGCTGAAAGCTTTGAGCCAAGCCATTGTCAGGGCTACTTTCCCTTTGGTGAAAGAAGAAAAATTGAACCTGCGGTATAACTACGAAAACGATATTTTAATGTTTACCTTGTTGGGGATACTCTCGTTCCTCTTTGCTTTCTTGCTGAAACGCGAAGACAAGAAAAAAGGCTACGGTTTGGAATTGCCAAACATTCAAAAATAAATTTTATAAACCATAACAACAAAAATCATGAGTAAAGAAATATTAAATCTGGAACCCAAAGCGCTGTGGAAAAATTTCTATAGCCTGACCCAGATTCCGCGTCCTTCCAAAAAGGAAGGAAAAGTCATTGAATTTGTGAAAAAATTCGGTGAAGACCTTGGTCTGGAAACCATTGTGGACGAAGTGGGCAACGTGATCATTAAAAAACCGGCTACCGAAGGTATGGAAAACCGGAAAGGGATTATCTTGCAAGGCCACCTTGACATGGTACCGCAAAAAAATGCCGATACTGACCACGATTTTGAAAAAGACCCCATTGACGCCTATATTGATGGTGAGTGGGTGACTGCCAAAGGGACTACCCTCGGTGCCGACAATGGCATGGGCGTTGCTGCCGCCATGACGGTGCTCGAATCGAAAGACCTGGTACACGGCCCTGTGGAAGCCCTGTTTACCATTGACGAAGAAACCGGGATGACCGGTGCCGAAGGGCTGAAACCCGGCCTGCTCGATGGCGATATTTTGCTGAATCTCGACTCGGAAGATGAAGGCGAATTGTATATCGGTTGTGCCGGCGGTGTGAATACCAACGGAACCGCAGAATATGAAGAAGAGGATGTTCCCGATGGAATGGCTGTCTATAAAGTGATTGTAAAAGGTTTAAAAGGAGGACACTCGGGTTTGGATATCAATCTGGGACGCGGAAATTCCAGCAAAATCATCAATGCTTTGCTGGTGACGGCAGCCGACAAATTCGGTTTGCGTGTGTCCGAAATGGAAGGCGGTAACCTGCGGAATGCCATTCCGCGTGAAGCTTCGGCAGTGGTGGTTGTTCCCGAAGACAAAAAAGATGATTTTGAAAAATTTGTCAAAGAATTTGAAGAAATCGTCAAAGACGAATTCAAAGAAACCGACCCGGGAGTGGAAGTAACAGCCGAACACGCCGACATGCCGGCGAAGGTGATGAGCAAAAAAGGCCAGGAAATGCTTTTCAAAGCCGTGGCTGATTGTCCCAACGGTGCCATTGCCATGAGCAAAGAACTGGAAGGTATTGTGGAAACCTCCACAAACCTTTCCATAGTAACCGCCAAAGACGGAAAAATCGAGCTGGCCAGTTTGCAGCGCAGCCTTACCGAAGAAGGTAAAAATGAGATTGCTGCCGCAGTAAGGGCTTCTCACGAAGCAGCCGGACTGAAAGCGGTAAGCTCGGGGGATTATCCCGGGTGGAAACCCAATCCGGATTCTCCCATTTTAAAAGAGATGAAAGAGATTTATGAAAATAAATTCGGGAAAGTACCGGAAGTAAAGGTGATTCATGCCGGTTTGGAATGCGGACTGCTCGGTTCGGTTTATACCAACTGGGATATGATCTCTTTCGGCCCGACCATCCGTTGGCCCCATTCGCCCGACGAAAAAGTAAATATCGCCACTGTCCAGAAATTCTGGGATTTTTTGGTGGAAACATTGAAAAACGTTCCGGAAAAATAAAAGCCGGAACTAATTCCCCTTTCGAAACCTTTTTCGGAAGGGGAATTTTATGCGCTTTGGGAACGTAAAACGATTTTTTTTGTTTTACAGTTTGCCAGATTTAAAAAATAGTCTATTTTTGCACTCCCAAAAATCACAGGAAGATGACAAAGAGAACGTTTCAACCCTCAGTAAGGAAAAGAAAAAACAAACACGGTTTCCGTGAAAGAATGTCCAGCGTAAACGGCCGTAAAGTGTTGAAAAGAAGAAGAGCCAAAGGAAGGAAAAGACTGACTGTTTCTGACGAACGCAGATAGTCGGCGAACCAAAGGTTCATATTTTTCTATATAGCCGTAGAAATTCTTTGAGACTGCCTCATTTTTATTTGAGACGGTCTCTTTTTTGTGCCCGATCGTCATTGTCGGGGGGAAGGGTTTGGTTAAAAAGGTAAAAATAAAAAGAACCGGCTTTTCAGAAATGAAAAGCCGGTTCTTTTGTTTATGGTGGTTGTTTAAAGTTTGGGCTTAATGGACAAAACGAAGGATGCTTTAACAACCTGATAAATCAGCAAATAAACATCTCTTTTTATATACCTATCCTTATACTTCCTGGCTAAATTTTATTTTGTCCGTAGTACTCCTTCGGAAAGGTGCTGGAAGGATATTTCTTTGTAAAACTTGAAACAAAAGCATTTTAATAAATTGTTTCTTTTTATCCATTAGGAGATGGCCTGTCTGACTGCGTAGCCAGGCAGGCTTCTTCGTCCTGCCCACAAGCCCATGAAACTCATCGCCATGACGCGAAAATTACATTAAGATATTGATTATCAGTAAATAAATTTTATGTATGTAGGGATAAACTTTGGGGAAATGGCCCCAAATTGTTGTATAATAACTTACGACAATTATAAAAAATGCGTCCCTATCGCGAGGAGGTACGACGAAGCGATCTCTTAATGTACAATGATCTAATTAGATATTTTTTATCTACAGCACCTCAAAATAAAATTTAGCCTACTTTCCGCTTTAATGGGAGGGTAGGGGTGGGTTTTTAATCATTTTTCTGCCTGCCCGACTACTGGTCAGGCGGGCCTGCCCGACTTTGCTGGTCAGGCGGGCCTGCCCGACAACTGGTCAGACAGGCCTGCCTGGCTAACGCAGGCAGACAGGTGTGCCGGTTTGCCGCCATGGATTTTTCATCAAACATTAAACAACTTTATGTTGAAGTGTTCATTGCCACCTGTCAGTCGAATGCCGTGTAAGCGGTTTCGCCGTGCATGGCTTCATCCATTCCGATGGCCTCTTCTTTGGGGGTGGCACGTAACCCGAACAGTTTGTCGGTGAATACAAAAAGCAGGAAAGTCAATGCCCCCGAGTAAACAACGGTTGCCGCTACGGCCACAAACTGTACCCATAACTGGTGGGCATTTCCGTAGAGAAGTCCTTTGTATTGGCTTTGGATAAAAGGTGAGGCCAATACTCCGGTAAGCAAAGCACCTACTATTCCGCCTACGCCGTGCACACCGAAAGCATCCAAAGTGTCATCGTAGCCCAGTTTGGTTTTTACATAAGCTACCATAACGAAACAAACCAGCGAAACCATAATGCCAATGGTGAGTGCGCCGGCCACGCCGACAAAACCGGCCGCGGGGGTAATGGCCACCAGCCCGGCAACAGCGCCGGTGGAAACACCGACGAGTGTGGGTTTTCCGCCGATAAACCAATCCAACAATGCCCAGGTGAGTGCCGCCGCCGAAGCCGCAATGTGGGTTACCAGAAAAGCACTGGCCGCCAACCCGTCGGCGGCCAGCCCGCTCCCCGCATTGAACCCGAACCAGCCAAACCATAACAACGCCGCCCCAATGGCCACAAACGGAATGTTGTGCGGAGGTACGGCATGACCTTTGTAATCGTGCCGTTTTCCAAGCATGAGCGCCATAACCAGGGCGGCTATGCCTGCGTTGATGTGTACAACTGTCCCTCCGGCAAAATCGAGCGCCCCCCGTTGGGCCAGCCAACCATCCGCCGACCATACCCAATGCGCCACCGGGTTATAAACCAAAACCGACCAGAGCAGCGAAAAGATGATGAACCCTTTGAACCGGATTCTTTCGGCAAAAGCACCGATGATGAGCGCAGGGGTAATTACGGCAAACATCATTTGAAACAATACAAAAACAATATGAGGTATGGTGCCGACATTTCCAGCACCTCCGGGTTGTGCATGGGAGATAAAATAAGGACTCAGGTCACTTAAACGGATTCCCCGCAGCAGGGCCCATTGAAAATCGCCGATATAAGGTGCGAGTATGCCTTTTGCACTGCTGAAAGCCAGACTGTATCCCACGGTGACCCACTCAATACTGATAATTGCCATGATCATAAAACTTTGCATGAAAATGTTCAGGATATTTTTTTGCCGTACCAGACCACCGTAAAAAAGGGCCAAGCCGGGAATGGTCATGAGCATAACCAATGCCGTGGCCATGATCATCCAAGCGGTGTCGCCGGCGTTGACACGGGGCATGGAAGCCGGGGCAGCCGACACCATAGCGGGAAAAGAAATTAACAGGCTCAACAGAACCACAGATTTGTAGATTGTCTTCATAAGGTATTTCTTTTTTGATGTTTTAATGAAAGCTAAGCTTTTCCGTTTTCTTTATTGTACAGTGCTTCGGGCCCTTTTTCTCCGGTACGGATCCGGTACGCCTCTTCGATGTCGGAAACAAAAATTTTTCCGTCACCCATTTCGCCGGTACGGCCGGCCTGCATGATGGCCCTGACGGTGGTGTCAAGGTATTTGTCGCGCAAAACAATGGAAATCATAATGCGCTGGATGTAATGCGACTCAAATACCTGGCCCCTGACAACCTGTTCTTCGGTGGATTTCCCCAAACCGGTAATTTCCCAGTAGGAAAACCATTCGATGCCTGCTTCGTAAAGCGCCTTTTTAACGTCCTCAAACTTGGCTTTCCGGACAATGGCTTCAATCTTTTTCATGGTCTTTGTCTTTTTTTTGGTTAAACAAAAAAGGCTTATGATTTTACTCATAAGCCTTTCACAATTTATAATAAACTGATCACATTATAGGCTTATGGTGCTTTTCGCAATGAGTCGTTAGGCCCGTGCTGTTGCCTGCGGGAGAACACATTCCGGTTAGCTTGTTGTTTTATGATGTTTGTACAATCAGCGCGCATGCTGTTTTTATCTTTTGTTTTCGATTTCAAAAATAGATACAAATTTTGAAAAGTCAACAATTAAAAATAAAAAATTTAAACCAACAGAGAGCTGTATTGATTAAAAACCATTATAAGAACTTGATATTCAATACTAAAATAGGTTAATAAAAATATTCTTATATTTTCTATGTAAAATAACTATTGAAAATAAAAGGCCGGAAAAAACGATTGCGGAAAGTGTTACACAATTTAATGTGAAAAAAATAACATAAAAAAATAATGCGAATAAACTGAAAAAACGGTAATAAAGAAACGGGAAGAGGTAAAAAAATTTGCCAATAATTGAAGAAAAGTATCTTTTTATTATGGTCTAATAAAAAACGACATGAATTACTATAGCATCACCTTTGGGCTAAAAGGTCCAGTAAAAAGTCATAAAACATATAAAAAAATAAAAAGTAAGAATATATGTTGAGTAGTGTTATGGGTAATCGGTTTTTAATCTCAACATCCCTGATGAGCCGGAGAATGCGGTGCGGCTATTTGCAGGCAGCGGGTAAAGCAGGGAAAGGATAAAGTTTTTCGGGGCACTTAACCGGGCGTGCAAATATTTCGCATCTCCTTTTGCGCAGCAGTAGGTTTT
>CAYYRE010000114.1:0-10149 GCA_964473895.1 uncultured Lentimicrobiaceae bacterium
CCTTCTGGACAATGAACTGATGGAAGAAATTGAGAAAGGGCTGCCGGACGTGCCCCATGTTTTTATTTCTTCGGTGGCTCAAACAGGATTAACGCAGCTGAAAGACCTGTTGTGGCAGGCTCTGAACGAAGAAATATAAAGTCGTATGCCCCGGTATTTTCTCAAAATGGCTTTTCGCGGAACAGCATATCACGGCTGGCAACAACAGGAAAATGCCCATACGGTGCAAGCGGAAATGAATGAAAAAATAGGCCTGTTATGCCGTCAAAAGCTAAATGTTACCGGTTGCGGACGAACAGATGCCGGTGTGCATGCCCGCGAATTTTACCTGCACTTCGATCTGGATAATCCCCTTCCGTTTTCGCCGGAACAATTTGTTTTTAAACTGAACCGGTTTCTTCCCTCCGACATTGTGGTGTACGGTGTTTGGGAGACATCCCCGGAAGCCCATGCCCGTTTTGATGCCGTGAGCCGTACGTACCGTTATTACATTGCCTTGCAGAAAGATCCTTTTCACGAGGGACTTGTTATGCCGTTCTATGGACGGTTGAATGTAAAAGCCATGCAAGAAGCGGCAGGATACCTGTTAATGTATTCCGATTTTACCAGTTTTTCCAAACTGCATACCCAAACCGCCACCAACATTTGTCATATATCGCAAGCCGGCTGGGAGCAAAAAGGACCTTTGCTCATCTTCACCATTACCGCCGACCGGTTTTTACGCAACATGGTACGGGCCATAGTGGGAACACTGTTGGAAACAGGACGCGGCCGGATGGAACCAGCCGGTATCAAACAAGTCATTGAGGCACAGAACCGCAGCAGTGCCGGATTTTCCGTGCCGGCAGAAGGGCTGTTCCTCGAAAAAATACGATATCCTGATAACCTGGAAACGCTTTTTAAGCAGATATAAGAGCTATTCTTTTTCAACCACGTCAACCTTCCGGATCTCCTGCCCGCAGTCCCTGTTCGACACCGGAAGGTTAATCCCGGATACGCTTTTCGTTCCGCTCATTCAGGTTTGTTCCGAAGGAATGCCAATGGCATAATCCGGATGCAGGGAGTTTCAGGATTTTAAAACCCCGATTCCTTGTGTTTCCGGTCCTCACTTGTAGGCATGCCAATACCTGCTATTACACACCGGACACCCCGCCTTTATTCACTACTTTTCGATTTTTTGTATGAATAAAACAGGTTACCTCTCTGTTCGTTTTAATATATTAAAAATATCCAGATAATTTTACTATCTTTGCTAAGAATTACCTAGATCATGATTAGAGAAATCTTTTTATTGCAAAATCCGTGGAGAACGGAAGTAGATTATTCTTTCAACCTGAAAAAACGGGAAATATTTAACGCTCTTTGGGAGAATATGGATAATGAACTTATTCTCGGGCTTACCGGAAGCCGACAGGTAGGGAAAAGTTCATTGATTTATTTATTGATTGAAAACCTTTTACACTCAGGAGTTTCTTCCGAAAATATTTTCTATTTCAATTTGGATGATTTGCAATTACAGTTCTTGTTTAGTTCCATTGCTGATTTTATTCAGTTTATCGGGGAGGGAAAGAAACGAAAATATGTTTTTATTGATGAGGTTCAACGACTGGCATCACCCGGCCTCTTTTTAAAAGAAATCTTTGATTTGAAAAGAAATATCAAGATTATTTTTAGTGGTTCCTCGCAGTTGGAGGTAAAAGCAAAAACCAAAGAACACCTTGTGGGCAGAGCTCGTATATTTGTAATAAACAGGCTATCATTCAATGAATATATTCATTTTGCTTCACCCATCACGAAACAGGAAGCCCTGAATCAAATTTTATTGTTCGGTTCCTATCCGGCTGTGGCAAAAGAAACTTTGCCAATGAATAAAAAATTAAGGATAAAAGATATTTACCAGTCATACGTTCAAAAAGATCTGATGGATCTTATTCGCCTAAAGGAAATTGACAAATACAATAAGTTAGTGATACGATTGGCCATGCAAAGTGGTAATTTATTAAACATTCATTCCATATCAAAATCGCTGGCCATGGCAAGAAGCACGGTAGAAGAATACCTTAACATACTCGAACAAACATTTATTTGCAAAAGGATATTTCCACTGCATAAAAATTACAATAAAGAAATCACCAAAACGCCGAAAATTTATTTTCTTGATTTGGGTTTACGGAACTTTATTTTGAACAATTTTATCAATCTGGAATTAAGGACAGACAAAGGTAACCTGTTCGAGAATTTTTATTTTACGGAACTTTTGGCACACGATGATTATTCTGTTCAAAAGATTAATTTTTGGCGTACTACGAATAAAACCGAGGTTGACTTTATTATACAGAAAGAAAATAATTTTGAAGCCATAGAGGTAAAATGGGAGGCAAAGAAACGTCCCCGGTCGTTCGATACCATTGAATCTCTTTATCCCGGAATAAAAACCTCTGTGGTTACGGTTTCGGATTTTATCGGATAAAAGCGGAGTAAAAAATACAAATCATATTTTCTCTGTTCTTTTTCGCCATCCGGTATTAAAAGACATTCTTTATCAACCACGTCAACCTTCCGGATCTCCTGCCCGCAGTCCTTGTTCGACACCGGAAGGTTAATCCCGGATACGCTTTTCGGGTCGAAAAAGACCTCAGTGCCTTTTTTCTTTTTCCCGGACCAGCGGGAGCGGATGTTCCAGGAAAGCGTTGTAAAACACCTGATGGATATTGGTACGGATGTCCTCATCGGCCAGCTTGGTGTTGTTCATGTCGGGGAAAACACGGTTGGAAAGGAAAACATAAATCAGCCCGTTTTGCGGATCGGCCCACATGTAAGTGCCGGTAAATCCCGAATGGCCGAAACTGGCAGGCGAAGCCGATTGACAATTGGATTTATGATCCAGGTATTTCAAAAGCGGTTTGTCAAATCCCAGACCGCGACGGTTGCTGTCGGCTGCAAAATAACGGTGGTTAAACAGGGCAATCACCGTACTGTCAAGAATTTGCTTGCCATCATACCTCCCGCCATCCAGGAGCATTTGCAGCATGGCCGCCACATCGTGGGTATCCCCGAAAAGGCCGGCATTTCCGGAAACACCTCCCAGCATGGCGGCACCCATATCATGCACATCGCCCCAAACCTGCTGCATACGCCACACGGTATCATGTTCGGTGGGATTGGTCAGGGTGTAAGGAAAATATCTTCTCGGGGTAAAGACCAAATGATACAATCCCATACGGTGATAAATGTTATGGTAGAGATACTGGTCGAAAGGTTGTTCGTTGAGTCTTTCCGTCATGGTTTTGAACAGGTAAAAGCCCAGTCCGCTGTACTGATATTTCTTCTCTCCAAGGGGTGAATCCAAAATTTGCTGCATCATGTGATAGTGATAATCTTTCTGCAGATACATGTTTTGCGCCACACGCACCGTATAAAGTTCGCTGATGTGATGATGGTACAGGGTCGTATCGGGACCGATACTGTCGGGGTTTTCTTTACCAATAACCACCTGTATCCAATGCAATACATTTGTTTTGGGAATCTCTTTTTCGGAAAGATGAAGCTTCAACGTACTCAGATAAAACGGAATCCAGTCCTGCAAACCGGCCTGATGCGAAAGCACTTCCTTAAAGCCGAGGTCTTTTTTATTGGAATACAGGAGCATGGGCAGGTAGCGGGAGATTTTTTTATGAATATCAATCACACTGTCCTGCTGCTGTTTCATGAGGGCCACCGTGGTTGCCAGTACTTTGGTCATGGAGGCCAAATCGTACAGCATGTGGCTGTTTTCGGGAACGGTATCGGCATACGTTTGATAGCCGAAAGCCTTGTCGTAAAAAATAATTCCGTTTTTAGCGGCCAAAATCTGACATCCGGGATAAGCATGCATGTTGATGCCGGCAAGAGCAATGGAATCGGCCTTTCGCAACACGTTGGTATCGGCGCCCACTTCCTGCGGTGTGCCATAGCGCAATCTGATTTTGGGTAGTGCCAAGCCCGTACCGGCACGGAAAAGCCGGGTGCTCACCGGCAGATGTCCCAACGAAGCCCGTGTTCCGGTAATGATTTCGGCTGAAGCTTTTTGTGTTTCGGGAACATCCTGATAGGATACCACAATGGCTTTAAAAACATCAGGATGTTTAAAAAAATCAAGGGCATACGGACTGGCAAACAGGTTCAGTACTGCCGGTGTTCTACGGGCCGCTTTTTCCAAGAAGTCCGTTTCCGCCGGGGTAATACCAAAGTGATGGGCCGCTGAAATACGGGTGTTTACAACACACAATATCGCCCGGTCGTAATGCGATAACTGTTTCAGTACAAAATGTTTTTCTACCTCAGGCGCGTCTTTCTTCAAATAAAATACTTTGGCAGGATAGTACCGGCGAAAAGTTTTTTCAAAAGCGGTTTCATGGTTATCACCCACAATAACAATGGCCGTTTTGGAAGGCAGCGTATCTTGCAGGGGTAAAAGTTTATCGTTTTTTACTACGGTAACGGCACGGTCAAAAAGGGTGGCAGCCGTCCGGTGATATTCCGGAAGATTCAAATCGGCCATCAAATGTGCCGTATCGATGGGCGTACGGTTGGCCGCACCGCTCAGGTATTTGTAATAGAGTATTTTTTTACAGCTTTCTTCCAACCGGCGGGCCGCCTTTTTATTTTTTTGCACTTCAGCGGCTATTTTTTCAATAGCTGCCGGCACATCGTTGGGCGTAAGCAAAATATCATTTCCGGCAAGGAAAGCTTTCAACGCTCCGTTGCCGTGATGAAATTGCATGGAAACGCCTTTCATGTCCAGCGCATCGGTAATAACAAGCCCTTTAAACCCCATTTTTTGTTTGAGCCAGTGTGTAACCACCTCATGGGAAAGCGAAGCAGGCAGGTTTTTCTTTTTCTCCAACGCAGGCACCGAAAGGTGCGCCACCATAACGGCAGCAACCGGTGGGCTGGCATGAAACAGGTACTGAAAAGGATACAGGGCCGTTTTCTCCAGTTCTTTTTTGGAAATAAGAACCACTGGCAGCGTTTTATGGGAATCACGGTACGTATCGCCATGACCGGGAAAATGCTTGGCACAGGCAATGACACCTTTCTCCTGCAAGCCTTTCATGTAGGCAAAAGCCTCCGTGGCCACTTGTTTTGGATTTTCCCCGAAAGAGCGCATACCGATCACAGGGTTTTGCGGGTTGTTGTTCACATCCGCCACCGGTGCAAAATTGATCTGAATGCCCATGCGCCGGCATTGCAAACCGATTTGTTTTCCCATGAGGGTTATCAGACTGTCGGAGGCACCTGCAGCAACCGTCATTTGATAGGGATAACGCACCGTTCCTTTTAAGCGCATAGCAAGGCCCCATTCGGCATCCATGGCTACAAAAAGGGGAGTGCGGGCCTGCAAATTCCACCGGTTGGTTTGCAAAGCCTGTTTTACGGGATCACCCGCCAGAAAACTGATGCCGCCCAAATTGTATTGACGGATGTATTTTCCCACCTTTTTTTCGTAAGGACCATACGGGGCATTGGCACGTAAAACGATCAGTTGCCCGATACGTTGTTGCAACGTTAAGCTTTGGTAAACCGAATCGGCCCAGTGATGTGCCTTTGTTTTCTGCAGAACGGTTTGTGCCCTTAATGTCGAAACGGCAACAACCATCCCGAAAAGAGAAAAAAGCAGAGTGCGAGTAAATGATTTCATTTTGCAAAATTGTTTTTCCAAAAGTAAAGATTTGTTTTGATTGTAAAAAAGATAAAACATGCAAGTGGTCAAAATATTTTTATCGGACAAAAACCGGCCATCGAACCGCAAAAGAAACTATTTTTGAAAACGCAGAACAACGGTATGGAACAACGCATTTATCTCATCGGTTTTATGGGTGTGGGGAAAACCACGTTGGGCAAAAAGCTGGCACGGCTGTTAGGTTATCAGTTTGTGGACCTGGATGACTTTTTTGAAGAGAAGTTTAAAATTGAGATCCATCAGTTTTTTGAAAAATATGATGAATCGCTTTTCCGGCATCTGGAAAACGACCGGTTGAAAAAGACTTTTGAGATGGAGGGCGTTGTGGTGGCCACCGGTGGGGGAACTCCCTGTTATCACCAAGGGATAGAAGAAATCAACCGGAACGGACTGAGTATTTTCCTGGATATGCCCCCGGCAGCCATTGCCCACAGGTTATTGCACGCCAAACGAAAACGGCCGTTGGTTCATGGAAAAACAGGAGAAACCCTGACGCGTTACATTGAAGAAAAACTGGCTGAACGGCGCAGTTGTTACGAAAAGGCACAGATGCACATTCAGGTTTTGGAAACCAATTTGCAAACACTGGCAGAGCAAATCAAACAATTCGGGTAATGATCCGGATTATCCCATCAAAAAAGTGACATCACTTCCGGCCGGCAGTTCTTCCGGCGCTTTTCCCCACCGAAAAAGACGCAGGCTTTTTCCTCCATGCAATGTTAAACGGTTTTCCTCTAATTTCAGGAAACAACCTTCACGCAATCCGGCCACTGTTTTTGTCCGGTTGACCGCAAGATATTCTTCTATCCTTTGCTGACGTGTTTCGCCACCGTGTCCCGAGGGATTGGCATCGAGATAATGCGGGTTGATTTGAAACGGAACCAATCCCAACGTGTCAAAGCTGGCTGGTTCCACAATGGGCATATCATTGGTTGTCATTAAAGTGGGACAGGCTACATTGGCGCCGGCACTCCATCCTGCAAAAGGAGTTCCCGAAAGGGCCTTTTCCCGGATTACCGCCATGAGTCCCGTTGTATGCAATTCGGCCACCAAATGAAACGTGTTGCCGCCACCCACCACAAAAGCATCAGCCTCCAACGCCATTTGTACCGGATGCATGGTTTGATGCACACTCTCTGTGAGAATAGCCGCTTTTTGAAATTCGGAAGCTACCCGCTCCGTATAAACATCATATGACCTGGAGAGGCTTTGGGAATGCAGATTCACGCCGGCATAAGGGATAAAACAGGCTTTTTTTACTTTATGTTGCCGGAAAAAAGCAAGGATATGCGGCATGGACCAGCCGAGATAAGGTTCGCCTGCCATGGTGGAATTGCTGATCAAAAGAAGGTTCATAAAGGAGTGATTTGATATGGGATAAAAATACTCATTTTTTGCCGGATGCCAGGGCCTTTTTATAGGCTGATGCAAAATAAGTGTAGTCGGCAGAGGAGAGAGCAGATGGCTGCGGCACAATATGGTAATGGACGAAAGCACGCCCCAACTGTTTTTGCTCCGTTTTGGCGAGCGATGGATCCGACAGCAATTGCAAATAGCGAAAGCCTTCCTGAAAGCGCCGGATACGCAGGTAAAAACGGATAACCTCCATAGTCATGGGATCCGCATGTTGTTGCTGCACAAAAGTAAAAAGTGGCGTAAAGGGAAAACCCAACCGCTCAAAATGTCCTTTGCGGAACCGGAGGTCCAGCATGGCATACTCGGGAATGACCGCCGTAAAGCCTTTCTGAAAAAGCTGTTGTGTCAGCATACGCGCATCGTGTGCAAAACGGAACAACCGTGTGTATTCCGTCAGTAAAATCCGGAGGGTATCGGGAGGCGGGGAGCAGCCTGAAAGGCTTTTGTTGATTTTTTGGGCTTTCAGGTAATTGCTTTCGGCAAGGAATAGATTGTTTTCTTTTATGGCTCTTCCGGTCTGCTGTAAAAGGTATTGAATTTGTTGTTGTTTCCATTGGCAATAGGATGTGGCTATTTTTTCCGACAGTTGCCGTAGGGAAGCTGTGATTTGCGGATTTTGCTCTATGCCGTATTGCCGGCTGATGGTCCGGATGGAACGAATCAGAGAATCAGCCCGCTGAAAATTTTTTCTCCAGATTTCAAGACGTGTTTGTTCGACCAACGATAGGATATAGGGTAAGGCTGCTTTACGGACAATGCTGTCATACAATGGGGTAGGGGAAAGCCCAAATTTTGCCTGTATCCGGGAAACATTTCTCATCAGCGTCATGGCCCGTTGAATATCTTTTTGTTGTAACGCATGTTCGGTATTAAACAACAACCGGTTGGATACCTGTGCAGCTTTTTCCCGCAACAAATCATTCCGTATGGTATCCGGTGTTTTACGGCAAAGAGGAGGAAGGTTTCCGGGGGTGGAGAGCAACAAGTCAACCGCTTTTTCTGTTTGTCCGTTTTGTACCATTCCGCCAATTTTTTCCAGTTTTATCTGAAGCCAAAGGCGGCAAACGCCGGTGGTGAGTTCCCGGGTTTGGGGAAGTCCCCGGCAGGCACTGTCGGCATACCCCAGCAATTCCAGGGCGTTTTCGGGTTGTTGTTGGGTACGTGCCAGTGCGGCCAGGCTGTCGAATGCCCTGGCCGTTTGGGAATAGCACAAAGGTTTTTCCGGACGGCCGGTACTTTTTGGCTCGTGGAGGCTTTTCATAGCCCGCATCAAATAGCCTGCAGCCAAACTTTCATTCTTATGCTGCAGAGCTATGCCGGCAACATGAACATACGAAAAAGCCAGTCCGTCACGGGCATGCAACAAAAGGGTGTCGTATGCGGGGACAGGTGAAACATCCGCAAAATGTTTTTGGAAATACCCTGCATTGGACAGCATGTCAAGGGCCCGGACAAAAGCCTTGCCGCGGATATAAAACGAAGCAGCCCCAAGAAAAGCCTTGTAAATTTCCTGTGATACCGTGGGTTGCCCCGGCAGGTTGTGCGCGTCATAATACCGGGAAATCCGTTTCAGCCGTTGTTGTTCTGTTGGGTCGGGATAAATACGTGAAAATTCGGTAAAGCTGGCTGCTACAAAGGGTTGATGTTGTTTGGCCTGTGCCACGGCGGTCATCGACAATCCGGCATAACCGCGGGCAAAAAGGGTCTTATCTTTTCCGGTATTCCGTTGTTTTTGCTTAAAAAACTCCTCGGAAAGTGTTTGCATGCGGGTAAGTTTACGCAAAACGGCAGCATAATGCCTGCGGAAATGTAATGGGTCTTTTTTGTTCAGATGCAACTTTTGGGCAAAATGGCGGCTATTGATATAAGCGGCGAGACGTGTCAGGGCAATGTAGTTGAGAAAAACAGCAGAAGGGGCCGGATGGATATCGGGTACCTTGGGGACAAGGCGGGGCAGTTCACGAATGATTTCCTCATAACCGTAATAATGGTTGATGAGGCCTGCCGTTCGGATAAAACGGGTGTAATTGTCTTTAGTAAAAACCGGTTGAAGAATTTGAAAAGTAATGTACAATGAAGAGAGTGGTATTTTGTCTGATACGGGGAGCAGGACTTGTTCGCGCCCGATAAAGATCTCCTGGTGTAACACATCGACGAGTTGTTGGTTTTGATAAACCCGCAAAACAGCCTCTACTTTTTGCGGAATCAACAAAGTATCCACACCAAAATCACGAAAACGGGTACTGCCGGAGATGCTGTTCAAAGAGACCTGGTAACGCAAAACAGGAATGCCCGATGGCGACCGGCTCAACGAAAACCGGGCACGATAGTTGAGATCGAGCGACAACCCCAGCACACTCACATCGTTGTTATAAGCCAATTGGTTAAACGCAGCAGCAAAAGGAGGGTTGGTTTTCAGAACATTGGAATAGGTCAGGTGAAAAGAGTAGGTTTCATTCCACGATTGTGCGGAAGCGGGCAGGGTAATGAGGCCGAGAAACAGCAGTAGAATGTGTGTAAGGGTCTTTTTCAATCTCCTGATTTTCGGCAAAAATAGGAAAAGAAAAGGGTTTCTCCATTGGCGTTTCTTACGGAACAAATCAGGATGTGTCATTTTTTCCAGACATATTGATATTGAAGTTGTTTTAAAGTTTACAAAACATAAATCTGCTAAGAACCTGATCAATCAGCCAATAAATGTCTTTTTTATATACCTACCCCGTCACCTCCCGGTAAGACGGGACAGGCTCTTCCAAAAGGGGAATATTCGGTATTTTTTTGCTGATTGATAATACATTAAAACAATATTTTTTGGCGAACTTCAAACAACTTTATTAAAAGTCTGCTACTTTCGGGATGATGGCTATATTTTATTTTAAGAGGCGAGATAAAAAAATATCTAAGTAGATCATCGTAAATTAAGAGATCGCCTGCCTGGCTATGTGCAGTCAGACAGGCTTCGTCGTACCTCCTCGCGATGGGGACGCATTTTTTATAATCATTGTAGGTAA
>CAYYRE010000115.1:0-10036 GCA_964473895.1 uncultured Lentimicrobiaceae bacterium
GCAAGGCGCAGCAAAAATTCCCGCAGCATGCTTTCCGTTCGCCGGTAGATTTTCCCCTTTATCTCTCGGGAACTTTCGGTGAAATCCGCAGCGGGCACCTGCATGCCGGCATTGACATTAAAACCGGTGGGGTTCAAGGGAAAAAAGTATATGCCGTTGCGGACGGATACATTTCGCGTATCGGCATTACCCTGGGCGGATACGGAAAAGCCCTTTACATCACCCATCCCAACGGATACGTCTCGGTGTATGGTCACCTCGAAAAATTCAGTCCCCGCATCCAGCGTTATGTAAAGGCTATCCAATACCGGCGAAAGCGTTTTACGGTACAAATTTTTCCACCTAAAGACAGTTTACGGGTTAAAAAAGGGGAAATAATCGCTTACACGGGAAACACAGGAGGCTCATTGGGCCCCCATCTGCATTTCGAAATACGGGATGCCCGGACACAACATCCCATCAACCCCCTGCTTTTTGGCAGCATCCGGGTCAAGGATACCGAACCTCCCCTTATTGCCCAATTGTTGGTTTATCCGGTTTTTCCCTACAGCCGCATCAACGGCCGGCACGACACACTGGTTCTGCCGGTGGCCGGCCACGGCAAAAATTGTTTTCTTAAAAACATTCCGGTGATTGATGCCACCGGACCCGTGGCTTTCGGGCTGCGCACCTTTGATGCCATGAACGGCATCCGCAACAAAAACGGCATCTATTCACTCAAACTTTACCGCGACACCCTCCCCGTTTTTGTCCTGAAAACCGACAGCATCGCTTTCAAAAACACCCGCTATGTCAACAGTCTGGTTGACTACCATTACCTTGAAAAAACGGGGAAACAAGTCATCCGCACCCAATTGGACACCAATAACCGGCTGGGCATATACCATAAGGTGTTCCATCATGGCATTTTTATTTTTAAAGATACGGTTACCCATCGGTTTACTTTTGTGGTAAAGGATATTTACGGAAACACCTCGTTGCTGAAATTTTCGGTGAAAGACAGTCCGGTAAGGACAAAAACCACCCGGCATCACCAACAGCCGGAAGGTGATTTCATCCGTTTTGACCGGCCGGCAAAAATCAAATCCGGCGATCTTGCCCTGTTTTTCCCAAAAAACTGTTTTTACCGTTCCCTGAGGTTGCGGGTAGCAACAAGGCCGGCCGAAAAGACAACCCTTTCGCCGGTGTATGCCATCCACAACCGTTTTGTCCCTGTACAGAAATACTTTACCCTTTCGATCCGCGACGATTCGGTACCTGCAAAACTAAAAGACAAAACTTATATCGCCTATGCCCCTGACGCGACGGAATCGTTCGGTTATGCCGGCGGCACATGGCAAAACAACCGTATCATCAGCAAAGTACGGGCTTTGGGACTTTACACGCTCATGGCCGATACCATGGCCCCGGAGATCCGGCCCCTGAATTTCGGCCAGGGGACAAAAGTCACCGGAAAAAAGTTCCTTTTATTGAAAATAAAGGATGCGGAGAGCGGCATAAAATCTTACGAAGGAACACTCAACGGACACTGGATTCTTTTAGAGTACGATGCCAAAACCGGCAAACTGACCTATACTTTTGACCAATACCTGAAAAAAGGCAAAAACTTGTTCCGCTTGGATGTCATTGACCATGTGGGAAACAGAAATTATTACACAGCAACCATTTACCGGTAAACAAACAACCACATCCTTTCTGAATTTCGGCAAAAACTTTACAATTCCTTCCGGAATTACACTACGTGTTCAATAACTTTTCTTGTATCCAGAGAGGAACGGGCACCTTTCTCCCAAGTTTTGAACCGGTTATCCCAAAAGAAGAAAGAATTTTTAACAAAACAAGGAAATCCGTTAAAAAATCTATATTTTTTGACATTCTTTACAAATAAATTTTACTTTGTTTGTGTTTAATCAATGTTTAACTAAAACTCAAGTTGTTATGAAAAAATTTACCTGTTTATTAAGCGTAATCGTTGCTTTTGTGCTCAGTTCCTCTGTTTTAGCACAAACTGTTGTCTTCTCGGAAAACTTTGAAGACCAGCAGGCAAGCACAAGGTTTACAAAGGTTGAGATGGGATCTTCCAATGTGGTGGATTTCGCCTTTCCTTATGGTTCGTACACTCCGGCGCCCGATGGGGGAAAGTATTGTTTGAAAATCGCCGTCAACACTTCGGAAGGAGCGGCCAGTTTTGTGGGGCTTTTCCCCAAAGGGTTAAATCTTAAAGGAAATTACACCCTGACATTTAACGCTTGGTTTAATTGGACCGGTACAAGTAAAGCCACCACGGAGTTTTTGTATTATGGCGTAGGACATTCCGACACCACCGTGGCACCTCCCGATGACGGATTGGATCTTGCTTTTACGGGAGACAACGGCTCGAGCCGCGACAGAAGACTATACAAAGCCGGTGTAGAAGTCAAAGACCTCAGCCTTTACACCGGAGGCACCCAAAATCAGACTGGATATTACAACAACTGCCTGGATTCGGTATCGGTAGGGCCCGGAACCTATTCAAGACCGGGTTTGCAATGGCTTAAAGTAACCGCAGAGGTTACCGATACCGGCGTGTTGTACAAAGTGGGTAATGTCAACAAAAAAGATACCGTTTGGGCTTATTTTGGCAAAGATGCCCTTCCGGCCGATGGTAATGTCATTATCGGTTATTATGATATGTTTTCATCCGTCAGTACCGATGATGTCTTTTTGCTGGTGGATAATATTGTTGTTACCAAAAGCAGTGCAACCGGTATTGACAAACTCAAGGCTGAAAACGAAGTGAAACTTTATCCCAATCCGGCCAATGGTGTCCTGAACGTGGTTGTGAAAACGCCATCAACCATTGAACTTTTCAATACGGCAGGTCAACTGGTGAAAAAACAAAATATTGAAAGTTCTATCAGAATGAATGTTTCCGATCTTCGCCACGGCCTTTATATTGCGAAAATTACCGGCCGGAACGGTTTTGTGCAAACCAAAAAAGTGATCATTCGATAACAAACAATTCACTGCAAAAGAAAATGCTCTGACAACCTTGTTCAGGGCATTTTTTTTGGCCGTTTACCGGCTTTCGCTGAAAATATCATTGGTGTGCCCCGGAAAAATTTCAGGACACTCAACAATTTGTTTTATTTTTACGGTGGTATTTTTTTACGTGACTAATCTTTTACGGAAATGATAAACACAGAAAGCCAATATCTCGGATTGAAATTACGGAATCCCATCATTGCCGGCAGTTCAGGACTGACCAATTCGGTGGAAAACATTATTGAGCTGGAAAAAAACGGCATTGGTGGGGTGGTTTTAAAATCGTTGTTCGAAGAACAAATCCACAACAGTGCCAGCCACACGCTGATGCAAGATGAATTTATGAACCAATATCCCGAAGCAGAAGATTATATCCGTCACTATACGGCACAAAACGACGTAAACAATTACCTCCGACTGATTGAAAAAGCCAAACAAGCCGTTTCGGTACCTATCATTGCCTCCATCAACTGTATCAACGATGAAGAATGGATTGATTACGCCCGCAAAATCGAAGCAGCCGGTGCCGATGCCCTGGAACTGAATATTGCCGTTTTACCCTCCGACCCCGATAAAGAAGGCTGTAACAACGAGCATATTTATTTTGATATTGCCCGGAAAATAACGGAAACACTTCATATTCCGGTATCCCTGAAACTAAGTTATTACTTTTCCGGCCTGGCCCATACCATGATCAAACTTTCATGGACAGGGATTAAAGGTCTGGTGCTGTTCAACCGGTTTTATTCCCCGGACATTGACATTGAACACGAAGAGGTGAAATCTTCCTTTGTTTTCAGCAACCCGGCCGAGATTGCTCTTTCGCTGCGCTGGGTAGCCATGCTTTCACCTTTTGTAAAATGTGATATTGCCGCTTCCACCGGAGTACACGATGGTACGGCCTTGATTAAACAGTTGCTGGCGGGAGCTACCGCCGTTCAAATTGCTTCGGTACTTTACCAGAAAGGATTTCAGGAAATCGGCAGTATGCTGGAGCAACTGGAAAGTTGGATGGACCGGCACAATTACCATTCCATTGATGAATTCAGGGGAAAACTCAGTGTGAACAAAGCGGAAAATCCGGCGGCCTATGAACGTATCCAATTTATGAAACATTTTTCGGGTATCGAATGACCCGGTGACCTTTTCACATTATTGATTTCTAACGAACTCATTCCCTGTATTTTGAAAAAAAAGAGCGTTTCTTTTATATTGTTTTTCTTGGTATGGGCATTTTACCAACCACAAACAGCCAAAGCGCAGTTATTTAATTATTACTGGGCACAGAGTTTTAATTCGGTTTCTACCATGCTGTCGGGTGCAGTGGTTGCCGGTGACGGAGGCAGCAGCTCTATTTATTACAACCCGGCCAACATTTCGGAAGCCGGGGAAAATTCCAATTTATCCCTGTCGGCCGTTATGTTTTCGTGGCGTTCTTACAACTTAAAAAACCTGTTGGGCCAGGGCGCCGATCCGGGCACCATGAATTTTGTGGTGCAGCCACGCTTTGTAACCTACGTTTACAGGCCTCCAAAAAGTAAATTCACCATTGGAGCAACGGTTTTTACCCGGTTTCACGAACGTACCGAAATCAATTACACCTTGCAAAAGGATATTGACATTTTAAAGGAACAGCCGGGTGAAGAACAGTACAATGCCTATTTTGATTTCCGCAACCGCTATGATGATACCTGGGTAGGTATTGCCGGCGCTTATGATATTTCTCCACGCCTCCATGTGGGGATGAGTATGTTTGTTTCTTCGGTGGCCATGCAGTATTTAAGAGACATTGAGAACTCGGCAGTAACGGTAAAAGATTCCTCCATTTTTTCCGCCATTTATAATACCCGAAAACTGATTAATTTTAACGATTTCAGGGTGATTTTTAAGATAGGCGTCAGTTATCAAATCAAGCGTTGGCGTTTGGGGCTAAACATAACCACTCCTTCGTTTACCGTATTGTCCATGAGCAAAAAGATATTGCATTCGCAAAGTCAGGCCAACATTACATACAATGGATACCTGCTACCCGATTATGTTATTTTTGCCACACAACAAGACAGCAAAGTAAAGTCGCATGCCCGGATGCCCTTTTCCATTGCGGCAGGTTTGGTTTATGATTTTCCGGGGTCCACCAGCCGGATTTATTTTAGTGCCGAACATTTTTTTCGTATGAAACCTTATCTTGCCCTTGAAACTTTTCCCAATCCCGTATCCACCGTAGAAAAGTTTCTGCACCAATGGCTGTCGGTAGCTTCCGGCTCCAAAAGCCTCACCAACGCAGCCATTGGCTATAGCTGGAAAAACCAGCACAATGTAGGTTTTATGTTGGGATTTCGAACCGATTTTAATTACTTGAAAAATTACGATCTTGGCGTATATAAAGATTATATGACACTGCCGAACACAACAGCCAATAACTACCATTTTACCGGAGGCGCCGAGTTTAACATCCTGGGACAAAAAATCATTTCCGGGGTGGAAATTACTTTCGGTAAGGCACGAAATCAAAAACAGGCTGCCAATTTCACCGATCCGGTGGAATACAATCCGGTGGATCGCATCCCTCTGCAAGGGCCTCTGAGTAATACCGCCTCGCTCAACTATTTTTCCATTAACCTGTACCTGTCAGCTGTTTTGAATTTCGGGGGAAACCATCAAAAAGAAGAGAACAAACCATAAGCCGGACGGTTTAATAAACCCACGCCGTTTTTGGAATAAAAATTGGCCACTTGAGTTTTCTCTTTTATTTCTCATCATTTTTTTCTACTTTTACCTGCAAATATTCGAATTATGAAAAAACTGATACTTTTCTTTCTTGTCATATTATGGGCCGGATTTTCGTTGAGGGCACAAACTGCCGACACCATAGAAAACCCGGGGTTCGAACGTTGGGAAGTTCCGTTCGGTCTTCCGAAAAACCATCCCGAACCGGTGGATTGGAGCGCCATTAAAACCAGTGACAACCCTGATTTGAACACCCTGGCACCCGTGAACTGGGCACGTTCGGACACTGCCCATTCGGGGAATTACTCCGTCAAACTTTTTAATGTCAGTGTTTTCGGGAAGGTAGCCACCGGAACTCTAACCAACGGAAGGATTCATACCCCATCGGATATGAATGCCGATAAAGGCTACGTTTTTACCGACACCACCAACGGCATGTGGAACACCAGGTTTACAGCCCGCCCCGACAGCCTGACTGGCTGGTATATGGCTTTTCCGGTTACAGGAGATTTCGGAAATGTAACCGCCATTTTGCATACGGGATATGCCCAAAGTCCTCCGGCCAACAACGATTCATCCACATGGATTGCCAAAGCCTCGTTTAACCTGCCGGCCAAAAAAGTACCGGAATGGACACGCTTTAGCGTACCTTTTCATTATTTTTCTGACAAAAACCCGCAATATATACTCTTTGTATTGACCGCCGGCAACGGCACCCATGCCAAAGCGGGAAGTTATGTTTATTACGATGATTTAAAAGTAATTTTTCACCCCACCGGCATCCCGCAGCAGCGGACAGGTTTTCTGAAAGCCTATGCTTACCGAGGAAAACTCAAGATAAACTTGTCAGGAACACCCGGAGGCCTTTACAAAGTCAGAATATTCAATATCATCGGCCGGATACAATATGCCACCACGTTACAAAGCGGACAAACCGAAACCATTCCCATTTCCTTTCCTCCGGGAATTTATCTTGTGGAGGCACAAAACGAAAACAATGTTTTGGTGCAAAAAATCCTTGTACGATAACGCGAGCCGGCAAAACGGAATAACATTTTAAGCTTTTTCACCAATACGCCCATAGTCAGAAAAGTATGCAAACGGAAAGAGGTTTTTTGTGGATTTGGATCGTGATGCCGCTGTTTTTGTGCCTGCCGGGAAGATTATCGGCACAAACGGGTTTTGTTACCGGACGTGTGGTAGAATCCGGCACGGGAGCCTCTCTTATCGGGGCAAATGTTTATTTGAAATCCGATCTTTCCAAAGGCACCGTGACCGATTACAACGGATATTTCCGCTTGGCACTGCCCGCAGGAAAGCAACTGATTGAGATTTCTTATACCGGCATGAAAACCCGGACATTACCAGTAGTGATAATGAAAAACAAAGCCGTTTCGCTAAAAACCATTGCTTTAAAACCCGAAAGCTACACGGTAGAGGAGTTGGTCGTAAGAGCGGGAAAATTCAATAAAAAAATTGAAGACCAAACGGTTTCCATTGAGGTAATGAAACCGAAAATCATTCAAGACCGCAACACACAAAATATTGCCACCATTTTGGACCTTACACCGGGTGTTACCATTCTCGACGAAGAGCCCCAAATCCGCGGCGGCAGTGGATTTACATACGGCGTAGGTTCCAAGGTAGGGGTTTTTGTGGATGGCATGCCCATAGCCAGCGGCGATGCCGGTAAACCCGACTGGTCTTTTATCCCGGTGGAAAACATTCGGCAAATTGAGGTGGTAAAAGGGGCCGCTTCGGTACTTTCGGGTTCTTCCGCCCTGAGCGGTGCCATTTATGTTCGCATGAAATACCCGGGTTTAAAACCGCACACCTATGTAAACACCTATCTCGGAAGCTATTCGGCCCCGCGCAAACCGGCATTAAAATGGTGGAACGGTTTGGCTCCGTTGGCCGGATTTTCCTTTAGCCATTCGCGCCGCCTCGGCGATGGATACACTGATTTGGTGGTTGGAGGTACCGTCAATTATGACCATAACTACCAAGGCCCCGCAGTGGTCATCCCCCCCATTGTGGACAGTTCGGGAATCACCAACAAAGACATGGCCAACAAGCTTTTCCGGTTTAATTTTAATATTCGGCGACGTTCCAAAAAAACGGAAGGTCTGAATTTCGGCATCAACGCCAACTTCATGAAACAGAAAAAAGCCGTTGCCATGGCATGGTTAGACGATACGGCCGGCTTTTACAGGGGATATCCGGGAGCCATCCTGCGCAGTGACCATTTTATCTTTTATGTGGATCCGTTTATCAACTATTACACAACCCACGGCGCCAAACACGAATTGATTTCACGGATCATGTATTCCAATTCCGTGGCCAACCTGGACCAGTCGAACCGTTCTACCGTTCTTTACAATAAATATGAATTCCGGAAACAATTCAAAAAAGTGGGAAATGTGGATTTAATTACAGGAGCGGTGAGCCATTACATCCATTCGGTTGCCAATATGTATTCCGGATCGGGTTCAGACACCAACTTTTTATGGAACCTGTCGTGGTACACCGAGGTGGAAAAGAAATACGGCGATGTGGCCAACCTCTCTTTCGGTGTGCGCTTTGAATATTTTAACCTAAATGGCGAAATCAGGAAATTCAAACCCATTTTCCGCTTCGGCTCTTCGTTCCGCGTCGCCGCAGGCACCTACCTGCGGGTCTCCCTCGGCCAGGGGTACCGTTTCCCGACCATCGCCGAAAGGTATGTCCGTACCAAAGTCGGCACCTTTGGTGTGTTCGACAATCCCGGCTTGCAACCCGAATCCAGCTGGAATGCCGAAATTGGCGCCAAACAGGCTTTTCGATGGAATAAATTCAGGGGATATGCCGATGTGGCTTTCTTTTATCAGGAATACAAAAATACGGTGGAATACCTTTTCGGGTTCTGGGATTCAACTTATACATTTGCCTATGCCGGATTTAAGTTTGTCAATACCGGAGCATCCCGTGTAACGGGAATTGATTTCTCGTTGACCGGTCAGGCCCGCTTCAGCCGGCATACCACACTGAATGTCATGGCCGGTTACACTTATGTTCATCCCGTTACGCTGGAACCCGGCAAAGTCTTTGCCCACGACTTTAATCCGGGAGGACAAACCGCTTTTTCGTACAACACCACCAGTGTAAACCCTGCATCAAGAATTCTGAAATACCGGTTCCTGCATACGGCCAAACTGGATCTTGAACTGGATTTCCACCGGTTTGCCATCGGCACCTCCATGCGCTATTTCAGTAAAATTGTCAACCTCGACAAAGCTATCTTCGATTTTGAGGATGTCACACTGGCCACCGGCGGCACATTACAGGCCATTTTGTACCGAAACTATTATTACCACCACAACAACGGGAACATGGTTTGGGATGTCAGGTTCAGTTACGATTTGAGCAAAAGCAGTAAGATATCGCTTTTGAGCAACAATATCACCAACCGGATGTATTCGTTACGGCCGTTGAAAGCCGAACCCTTGCGCACCATTACCCTCAGGTACAGCCTGAGCCTGTAACCTTTTATTCTTCCCGGTTGCCGGGAGGTTGGTTAGATGAAACACTCATGGCGACGAACCGGCACACCCGCCTGACCAGGCCAGTCGGGCAGGCCTGTCTGCCTGCGTTAGCCTGGCAGGCCCGCCTAACCAAGCCCAGTCGGGCAAGTCCGCCTGACCGGTAGTCGGGCAGGCAGAAGAATGATTATAACCCACCCCTACCCCCTCCAAGGAGGGGAATTTGTTAATACGTTAAAAAACAACACACAGCACCCCTCCTCCCCTGTCACTGCGGGCGGACAAGGTACATGGTATCTATCTTTACCGGCGGCACCAGCATTTGATGATCGGTAGGCTGAAGCTGAATCTTACGAACCACATCCATCCCTTTGATTACCCGGCCGAAAGCGGCAAATCCCTGCCCATCGGGATTTCGTTTTCCGCCATAATCCAGTGCGGGTTGCTTTCCAATACAGATAAAAAACTCACTCGTTGCTGAATTGGGCTTATCCCGAGCCATAGAAAGCGTCCCGTTGAGGTGATGCAAACCGGTTTGCTTGGTTGTTTCCAACCGAATGGGAGGCATCATGACTTTAATATTCTGAAACAATCCCCCTTGAATCACCTGAATTTTCACCTTCTTATTGGGTTGATTTTTCAGGGTAACCGACCTGTAAAAAACCGCATCTTTGTATTTTCCCAGCTTGATATATTTCTCAAAATTAGCTACCGTAACCGGTGCTTTATCCGGATAAAGCTCAGCCACAATGGTTCCGAACTGTGTT
>CAYYRE010000116.1:0-9965 GCA_964473895.1 uncultured Lentimicrobiaceae bacterium
TTTTACAGGGGGAACCGCTTCGCTTTCCCATAAAATTTTTTCATTCGTCTGTGTGAAATTTCGAATGAAAAAATTTCATGTACATTTGCCCGTGAAATAAAAAATTCAAACCGAATATCATGAGAAAAAACATTGTTGCCGGCAACTGGAAAATGAACAAAACTTTCCAGGAAGCCGAAGAGCTGATAGACCAGATAGTGGTCGGCATGGAAGAAATGAGCCTGAAATGCGAAGTCATTGCCTGTCCTCCGGCGCTCTACCTCGAAATGGCCTCCGATTACGCCGAAGAAAGCCGCATCCACATTGGCGCCCAAAATGTCAGCGAACACGAAAAAGGGGCCTACACCGGCGAAATCGCTGCCCCCATGCTGGCTTCCATTGACATCGAATATTGCATCGTCGGACATTCCGAAAGAAGAAAATACTTTCACGAAACAAACCAACAGCTGGCCCAAAAAGTGGATATCCTGCTCGATTACGGCATCAAACCCATTTTTTGCTGTGGCGAAGTCCTCGAAGAAAGAGAAAAAAATATCCATTTCGATGTGGTCAAGCAACAACTCGAAGAGAGTTTGTTCCATCTCAACGAAGACGAGTTTTCCAACATAGTCATTGCCTACGAACCCGTTTGGGCCATCGGTACCGGCAAAACCGCCACCCCCGAACAAGCTCAGGAAATGCACGCCCACATCCGCAGCCTCGTAGCCGCAAAATACGGCAACAATGTGGCACAGGAAGTCACCATCCTTTACGGCGGCAGTTGCAATCCGGGCAATGCCCGTGCACTTTTTGCCAATCCCGATGTGGATGGCGGACTCATTGGCGGCGCTTCGCTCAAAGCCGACGACTTTTTGAAAATTGCCGATAGTTTCCAATAAAAAACACCGGCCGGCGGAAAGCAGTGCTTTCCGCCGGCAAGCTTTCTCATCGTTATGAACTACTACCAACTGAAATGTCCCCGACCACAGCAGCAGGAACAAAACGAAATCCTGATTGCCCTGCTGGCAGATGCAGGTTTCGAAAGCTTTGAAGAAACCGATACCCACCTCATCGCTTACATTCAGGAAAAAGACTATTCCCCGGAGATGCTCCACGACATTCCCGAATGTGCCGACCGGTTGGCTTCCGGAGAAGCCTCCGTAACTTTTATCCCCGAACAAAACTGGAACGCCGTTTGGGAAAGCAATTACCCGCCTGTAAACATCGCCGGCCGGTGCTTTATCTATGCCCCATTCCACAAACCCCGTCCCGACATTCAATATAACATTCAGATTCATCCTAAAATGGCTTTCGGAACGGCTCATCACGAAACCACCGCCCAAATCATCGAACTGATGCTGAAAGAAGACTTCAAGGGGCAAACAGTACTCGATATGGGTTGCGGAACGGGTGTACTGGCCCTACTGGCCGCCATGAAAGGAGCCCGGCACATCGATGCAGTGGACAACGACCCCTGGTCGTACAACAATGTGACGGAAAATATGCAACTCAACAACATCCATAATATTACCCCCGTTTTGGGAGATGCCGGTTTCTTAAAAGACAAACCGGAACATTACGACATCGTGCTCGCCAACATCAACAAAAATATCCTGTTAAACGATATGCCGGCTTATGCCAATGCCCTAAAAACCGGCGGAAAAATCTTTTTCAGCGGCTTTTATGAAACCGACCTGCACGACTTGACAACAAAAGCCTCTGAATGGCGTTTGCATTACGACAGCCATAGCAGCCGCAACCAATGGGTGGCCGCACGATTTACAAAAAAATAGTTTCCATGCAGAAGGTCTTTATGCTAAAACTGGGATTGATCTTATGCCTAAGCCTGTCGGGCTTCCGTTTAACGGCTCAAAACGACTCCCTCTCCAAAGACCCCGCCCTGTTTTACCGGCAAATCTCTGCCATCCTGCTCAATACCCGGAACCCGTCCGAACAGGCCAAAGCCGGCACACTCACCAAACGCTGGGGAAACAGCTGGAACAACAAAGGTTTTACACCGTCCGAACAGGAAAGCCTCCGCAAATTCATCGGGATGATGCGTTCCAAAAGACTGCACACCTTTCCCTACCTGTACCAATACCTGTACAATGCCAACCTGCTCATAGAAACCCGACACAACGGTCAGGAATTCTACAACTGGCAACGCTATGCCGCTGAAATGATCCGGCAAAGAAAACTTCAGGACTTCCTTCGCTTCCTCAGGTTTACCCGAAACTTACTGGAGAAGCACCAATTATACGGCCGCTCCACCTCCACCTGGCATTTCCGTCGGGCCGACTTCAGCCTGCATAACGATACGGCTTTTTATATCCGTTTCAAACACCTGAACCTCATCAAGGCCACCCGCAACGACAGCGTTATGATTCTCCAAACAAGCGGCCTTTTTTTCTACCGTACCAAACAATGGATGGGTGAAGGCGGGCGGTTGGCCTGGAACCGTTTTGACAAAGGTTTCAACGAAAAATACCGCATCGCCGACAGTTACCGTTTTTACCTGAACACCAACGTTTTTCATATTGACTCGGTACAACTTGTTTACCCGCTGTTTCTTGGAAAACAAGCCGTTTTCGGACGCCTGTCTGACCGCGTACTCACCGGAAAACCGGGAAATCAGTCGGTCTATCCCCGGTTTATTTCCTACGACAACGACCTTTTTATTCCCAACCTCTATCCGGGAGTCTCCTTCCGGGGCGCCATCAAAGTCGAAGGAAAACGCTGGTTTGCCACCACCATCCGGAATAAAAAACCCCAAATCATCTTTTTCCGCCAAAACCAACCGGTACTTACCCTGCGGGCCACTCAATTCTCCATTGCCCCCGACAAACTGCTTTCGGGCAATGTGGATGCCCGGCTGCTGCTCGGCAACGACTCCATCTATCACCCCCAACTCATCATGCGATACGAAGTAAAAAACAAAAAACTACAACTTTACACCCTTTCGGGAAGCTCCCGCCAAATCCCTTTTTTCGATTCCTACCACAAAATGGACCTGTATGTTCCTGCTTTGGTGTGGAACCTGCATGCCGACAGTATTCTGTTTAAAAAAATCAGGGGGGTGAACGACAACCAACCCGCCCGCTTTGAATCGGACCGCTATTTCAATTTGCGCGAATTTTATGAACTTCAGGGGATCGACGAAATCAACCCCTTGTACATCGTACAAAACTTTATGAAGGTATACGCCACCCGCCGCATCAGTGTGGCAGCCCTTTCGGGATTTATGAACAAACCTCCTGCCCAGGCAGAAGACCTTCTGATGCGCCTCTCAAACCACGGGTTTGTTGTCTATGATGCCGATACCCAAACCGCTATGGCCACCCAACGGTTAAACTATTTTCTCGATGCCAAAGCCGGCCGTACCGACTACGATGTCATCCATTTTAATTCCAATGAAAAACTGAAACCTAACGCTTCGCTGAACCTGAAAAACATGAGTCTCAACATCTACGGCGTTCCGCGCATCTTTATCAGCGATTCGCAACAAGTCTACATTTACCCCAAAAACCAAAAAATCGCCCTCCGGAAAAACCGCGATTTTACCTTCAGCGGCAAAGTCAGTGCCGGCCTCTTCCACTTCTATGCCCGTAAAAGCACTTTTGTGTACGACAGTTTCATGATCAATATGAATTATGTGGACTCGCTCGCTTTCGGCGTTTGGAAAAAAGACACCATCCGGAACCGCCGCTATGTAGTACCTGTAAAACAGACCCTGCAAAAACTCACCGGCAAACTTTATGTGGACCTCCCGTTTAACAAGTCGGGATTAATGCATGTTCCCAAGTTCCCTGAATTTGTTAGCGAATCGGAATGCTATGTCTATTACAACAGCCGCCATATCCAGGACAGCACCCTCCTTCCCGGAAAATTTTACTACCGGGTCTCCCCTTTTGTGTTTGATTCCATCATGACTTTCAATACCGATGGCCTGGCATTTAAAGGCAGCCTGGTGTCCGACAGTATTTTTCGGCCCATTGCCCAACCTTTACGGGTGATGCCCGACCATGCACTGGGTTTTGTTTATGCCCTTCCCCCCCAAGGCCTGCCTGCCTACGGCGGCAAAGGACGTTTCTACGACACGTTAATACTCAATAGGCAAGGATTTCACGGCAGCGGAAAACTACAATACCTTGTTACTACCGTAAAGTCAAAGGATTTTCGCTTTTTCCCCGACTCATTGCTGGCTGATGAAGCCTTCCGCTTCTCCGGAAAAACCGATTCGGTCACCTACCATTTTCCTTCGGTTTACAACGATTCCGTGGCCATACGCTGGAATACCCGTAACAATATCATGCAGGTTTCCAACCACAGCACCGGGTACCGGTTATATGGCAATGCCCTTTTAAAAGGGGATATCAGTCTTTCTCCGGCTGATTTTAAAGGAACCGGCACTTTTATCTTTGGACATTCCTCACTGCTGTCAAACCATTTCCTGTTTACCGACCGCGGGCTCAATGCCGATTCGGCCGATTTCACCCTGCGCAACGCCCAAACCGGCGATACCACTTTCCTTGCCAGAAACTACCGCGCCCGCATCGACTTTAAAATACAAAAAGGATGGTTTAATCATCTCAATAGCCATTCTTTTCTCACTTTTCCGTTTAACCGGTACGTTTCCACCCTCGACGAAGCCGAATGGCTCATGAACCAGGACAGGCTCAGCCTATACAGCACAGGGGATGCCTCCCATATCCCGCCTGATTCGCTGGATCCGAAAGCACTCATTGGCTGGCACCGGCCCGGGCCCCAGTTTATTGCAACAGGTCCCCAAAGCGATTCACTCCGTTTTTATGCTCGAAAAGCTTTCTATAATATCGAACAATACACCATCGACGTACAAGGAGTTAAACTGATAAAAACAGCCGATGCCGCAGTATTCCCCGGCAACGAAGCCGTCACCATCCTGCCGGAGGGAAAACTGGCCACCCTCCAAAACGCCCATATTCTGGTGGATACAGCCAACCTGTACCATAATATTTACGATGCGGAAGTCAACATCCTTTCGCGACGGCGCTATACCGCACGGGGCAAACTCGATTATAAAGACATGAACGCCACCGTGCAACCCATCGCCATGACGGATATCCGTGTGGACAGCACAGGCCATACCGTAGCCACGGGAAGTATTCCCAAAGGAGAAATCTTTTTCCTCAGTCCCGAATATTTTTTCACCGGAAAGGTTACCATGCATGCACAGGATCCGCTGCTCCATTTTACGGGCGGCTACCAACTCAACGAAGACTGTGTGGATAACAGTGGAAACTGGATGGCAGTAAACCAGGACATCAACCCCAACCATATTGCCTTCCGGTTCAATGCCTCCTCAAAAACTGCCGACAGTCTGAAAGCTTGGTTCGGACTGGCCTACAGCTTTCAAACCCATCATTACTACCCGGTGGTATTACAGGCCCTGCGTAACCCCTCCGACGAAGTCATGGTGTCGGCCACCGGACAACTCAACATTGATCATAAAACAGGAAGTTTCCGGATGGGTTCTCCCGAAAGATTTAAAAACAACAACCTGCAGGCCAATTATGTCGTACTTGATACCAAAAAATGCGAACTCAATGGTGACGGTATTTTCCATCTCGGCATGAAAAACCACATGCTGAAAACCCAAATCATTGGCCGTTTCCGTCACCTTGTGGTGGCCGACAGCACCCTGTTACATGTGGTGGTCATGATGAAATTCTTTTTTGATAACAATGCTTTGGACCTTATGGCCGACAGCCTCCGAATGATTCCGGCCAAATCAGTCAATATTACCAAAGGGCTCTACCCGTTGGCATTGGAAAAACTCCTTGGCCCTTCCGAAGCAGGACAGATTATGAACAAGCTCTCGCTTTACGGACAATTAAAAAAGATACCGCCGCCACTGCAAAATACCCTGTCGTTGGTGGACGTACGTTTCGTATGGGATCCGCTTTCGCGCTCGTTTCTTTCTTATGGGCCCATTGGCATCGGTAACGTGGGAAACAACACACTGAACAAATACATGGACGGCATCATCCAAATCCGCAAAAACCGCAGCGGAGCCGTCATCGAAATGATCCTGCGGCACGGCAAACACCAATGGTACTATTTCAGTTATGCCAACGGCATTCTGCAAGTGCTGTCGTCCGACTACAACTTTAACGATATCATCGAAAACCTGAAAGAAGACAAACGCATCCTGAATCCCAACAGCAATAAAAATTATTACGAGTTTGTCCTGACCACCCGTTCGCATGTGGTCAACTTCCTGCGCAATATGAAAAGACTGGGAAGAAAATAACTTTCAGATGACGTACGTCCGGTTTTTAAAAATGAAGTTGTTTAAAGTTCACCTAAAAATATTGTTTTTAATGTATTATCAATCAGCAAATAAATACCGAATATTCCCCTTCTTGAAGGGGTGTAGGGGTAGGTAAATAAAAAAGACATTTATTTGCTGATTGATCAGGTTCTTAGCAAATTTATGTTCTGTAAACTTTAAACAACTTCAATAATAGCGGCGGCTGTTTGCCCCAATGCTCTGAAGTTTCTATATTTGTTACATTAAAAAAACGCCCATGAAACCTTTATTTAAAAAGTGGGTGCCGGCTTTCTTGCTGGCACTGATACTGTTTCCGGTACTTTCGTTTAAGCCCAAAGCAACCGTAAACCCTTACCTCATAGGTCTGATTCCCAAACCGGTATCCGTAAAGTACACGGGAAAAACCTTTTATTTCGATTACGGAACCGCCATCTTTTACCAAAAAAACCATCCCGGTTTAAAAACCTCCGCCCTCTTTTTGGCCCGGTTGTTGCGTCCTTCCACCGGATATCCCGTTCCCGTGGTAGCCACCGATAAAAAGCCGGAAGGCAAAGCAATTTACCTGAAAATCAACAAAACGCCGGAATTTCTGCTGGAAAAGGAAGGGTATCACCTGACCATAACCAAAAAAAGAATTACCCTTTGTGCCAATCAACCCGAAGGAATTTTCAGGGGCATCCAAACCCTGCGGCAGCTTTTTCCGGAAAAGGTGGAAAACCGCACCCTGCAACCCGGCCCGTGGGCGCTGCCGACCACCGATATTACCGACTATCCCGTTTACAGTTACCGCGGGGCCATGCTGGACGTTTCCCGCCATTTTTTCGGTGTTAAAACGGTGGAAAAATTCATGGATTTGATGGCGTTGTATAAACTGAACGTGCTGCACCTTCACCTGTCGGACGACCAAGGCTGGCGCATCGAGATCAAATCGTGGCCTGACCTGACCAAAATCGGCGGATCCACCGAAGTGGGTGGCGGCAAAGGCGGTTATTATACCCAAAAACAGTTTAAAGAACTGGTGCGCTATGCCGCCGACCGCTACATTACCATTGTGCCCGAAATCGATATGCCGGGACACATCCATGCAGCCCTCGCCTCTTATCCCCGACTCAACTGCGACAACAAAAGAAAAAAACTCTACACCGGCATCCACGTAGGATTCAGTACCTTGTGCACCCACAAACCCGTAACTTATCAGTTTTTAAACGATGTGATCGGCGAAATTGCCGCCATGTCGCCCGGTCCGTGGTTCCATATCGGAGGCGACGAATCGCATGCCACCCCCAAAAAAGACTACCTTCCGTTTATTGAAAAAGCACAAAAAATCGTGGCAGCCCACGGCAAAAAGGTCATCGGTTGGGACGAGATTGCCCAAACACCGCTGCAAAAAGGAACTATGGTGCAATACTGGGCCAATGCCAAGAATGTCCGGGCCGCCATCAAACAAGGCGCCAAAGTTATTTTATCACCCGGCGGACGTTGCTACCTCGACATGAAATATGACACCGCCACCCGGTTAGGATTACACTGGGCAGGATATGTGAATGTAAAACGTGCCTACAACTGGGAACCCGACACCCTGATCAAAGGCGTTACAAAAGATGACATTGCCGGCATCGAATCGCCGCTGTGGACCGAAACAATCACCAGCCTCAAAGACATTGAGCAAATGGCTTTTCCACGGCTCATTGGTCATGCGGAAATCGGCTGGACACCCGACAGCCTCCGAAACTGGGATGACTACAGCTCACGGCTCGCCGAACAAGCCCAACGCCTCGACAACCTCAAAGTAAACTATTACCGCTCGAAACTGATTCCATGGAGGGATTAGCCCGGATAAGTCCTGTCTTACCCTCCCAACATCCGGACTCCAACAGTGCCATTAAAAACACTAATTTTGCCACCATGAGTGCAGAAAAAACATGGAGCACCTGGCAAAAGCGTCACCTGGAACATGTGAAAAACCAGGTGGCCAAAGCCATTTCCGAATTTGGGATGCTGAACAATGGGGATCGCGTGCTTGCTGCCGTCAGCGGCGGAAAAGATTCGCTGGTGATGCTGGATGCCCTTGCCGCTTTCCGCAAGTTCAACCGGGTGAATTTTCATTTGGAAGCCATTCACATTACGGTGGAAGATGTCCCTTATCAAACCGATATCCACTGGTTAAAACAACATGCCGGTCGTTTGGATGTCCCGCTGCATGTGTTAAACATCCGTGCCGGCATGGAAGAAAGGGGCAAAAAAGCACCTTGTTTTGTCTGCTCATGGCACCGCCGCAAAACGCTGTTCACTTTTGCCAAAGAACACAACTTTCAAAAGCTGGCACTGGGTCATCACCGCGATGATGCGGTGGAAACGCTGCTCATCAACATGGCCTACCACGGTCATATTTCCTCCCTTCCGGGAAAGCTCTCCATGTTCGGCGGGCGCATGGACCTCATCCGGCCGTTGTTGCTGCTCACCGACAAAGACACCCGCCAATATGCCGCCATCCGGCAATTTCCGGAGCAAATAGAGGAATGCCCGTACAGCGACCTGACCAAAAGAAACACGGCCCGAAAACTTTTGGAAACGTTAAAAGAAATCCATCCCAAAGCTACTGCCAACCTTTTCCGTTCCATGCAAAATATCGATACCGAATATTTGCCGCAAAAACAAGAAAAATGATCCGGACCGACTTTTCTGCTTTCATCGAAACTTTGAAAAAAAAGATGCGACAACCACTGCCCGGCTTTTCGGCACAACGGATAATGGTACCGCCCACCCGGAAAGATTTTCAGCCTGAAAAACCGGGCCAAGCCAAACAAAGCGCTGTACTTGTTTTATTTTACCCCTGTAACAGCGAAACTTGTTTTATCCTTATCGAAAGAGCCCAATACGAAGGCGTCCACAGCGGCCAAATAGCCTTGCCGGGCGGGCAGGCCGACCCCGGCGACATGGATCTGAAACATACAGCCTTACGCGAAGCGCAGGAAGAAACAGGCATCAACCCCCAAAAAGTGGAAGTTGTGGGACAGCTTACCAAACTTTTTATCCCGCCCAGCGGATTCGACGTCTATCCTTTTGTGGGATATACCACCGAAAAACCGGATTTCCGGCCGGACCATACCGAAACCAAAGCCATTCTCGAAATAAAACTCAAAGAATTTTTAACCCCCTCCTGTCGAACGGTGCGAACCATACATCACCGCACCGGAAAAGAGATCGAAGTCCCCTGTTTTTTCCTGCACAACAAAATAGTGTGGGGCGCCACCGCCATGATCCTCAGTGAACTGCTCACTGTTATTGAAACATAAAAGAAATTTCCGGCATCCCCTCCTCAACTTTTCCAACGGCTTCGACCGCCGCATACCAAGTGTATCCCTTTGTAAATAAGTATCTTGTCCGCGTATAAAAACCTTGTGACATTTGCCGAAAAAAAAGAAGAAACGGGTAAAACAATAGTACAACATGCCCGGAACCACTGCTACAATATGACTGAAATATCCATTTTCCCACAACTATAAACAATATCTGTTGTTGGCCTGTCGTTTTCTATTTTAGACCGGTTATTCATTCAGTCATTTTCTTCGTAGTAATAGGAGTAATCAATCCCTTTCATAAATATTTCACGGTCATTTATTTTAGGTGTAAGGGCATTATTTAAAAGGTTTTTTAGAACACTACTTTTTGT
>CAYYRE010000117.1:0-9859 GCA_964473895.1 uncultured Lentimicrobiaceae bacterium
TGACTATAACGAAAGACACGCCCGGGCGCCCTAAATCATAAAAAAATTACCGGTACTCTTTTGTTTTCGTGCTTTTAAGGGTTCAGTGCTGCCTGCACGCTGAGGGCAATCGTTACCTTGTCATCGGCAAAAACCTGGACCGGAACGGTTCCCTTATTATACGTGGATACTGATAAATGAACAATCATACTGTTTGCTTTTTGAACATCATCAAAAAAACCGCCAGGAATGACGATCTTCAAAACACTTGCAGTGGGTGTATTTCCGGTTCCGGAACTGTTGACTGTGGCTGATGAAATAGTCCCCAAATCAAGTGTGCGTAAGGTTACTCCGGTGATTGAGTCGGGGAAAGCAAGTTGGACGCTTACATTAAACGGTAATCCATTGGAGATGGCGGCAACCAAAGTGCCCGAATCGGCAGGGATATCATCCGGGTTGATGTGGAAATCGGTAACGGTATCGGTGTATTCAACGCCCGAACTTTTGAAACTAAAGGGTATCCTGATATCTGCACTGGCCGAAAACTTTGCCTCTTGGTCAATAAAATTGGTTTCGATACCGGATGAATTGGTGATATAACCGCCGTGGAAGCTTATGGTATCGGGGAGCAGCGAAAGAAAATCCACAATGGAGGAGTTGTCCTTATTGATATCAATGGACCCATAGACGGTTTGTCCCTCCACTTTTGGATATTTGAACGAAACGGAATCAAAGTTTAAATTTTGTGATGCTCCGGTTTCTGTTTTCATGGCCTTCAGGTAAAACTTGGCTTTGATAGGAATTCCGAAATCGTTCCGGTAGTGAAAAACAATTTCAGGGTGGGTAAAAGCAAGGCTTCCTTTGAGTTTGTTTAAAAAATCCAAATTGAAAGAAATGCCATTGTCTTCCAACTGGTAAGATTGTTTTCCGAAATACCCTTTGGCGGAAGCTAATCGAATGCCGTTGATTTGAAAGGTAGCAGTTACCTTGTTGGAAGAATCAAAAACAACCATTTGGTTAGTCGGAGCGAGGGTAACGCTAAAGTGAACTGGTAAACGATTGTACTTGTGGCTATTGTCTGATGTGAGATCCAGTTTTGCCCCTGAAAGATCCCAGTTTTGAGACAGGTTGCCACCCGCCGGAATAGAGATATTTTGTTCAGGAATACTATTGTTTTGCATGGCCGAAGGAAGGCTCAGTTGCGCATTGATGCCGATTTGAAAACCGGACTGGATGGAATAATTCAGCAAGCCGTGAGAGATAGCAATATTGTACAACCTTTCACCATGGTTTAATGTGAGATCAAGTATTTTACTTTCCGAAAATGCGATTTGTTCCGGAAGAATGGCCGCACCGGAAATTACCTGTAAACTGTTGGTTTTAAAGGTGAAAGTAATGCCTTTAGACAAGTTGATAAAAACACTGTCGGGATAACTTCCCTGGCTGCTAAACGCGCGGGCTTGAATACGTAAACGGTTCCCAAGTGTTTTGCCTGCAAGGTTTATTGAAGTGGATTGCGTAGTGCCTGAGGGTAAATTATAGTCTTCCACAGAAGCAATTATTTGACCGTTGGCTATATCAATGAGATCATAATAAATGGTGTCAATGGTTATGGGAAGATGGTTGGTTGCTTTGATGTGAAGCGTGCCTTGTGAAAAGGTCAGATGTTCGTAGTTATCGATTACCGGCATGTCAATGGAAAAGGAGCTGTTCAAGCGGAACGGGGGGAAAATATTACGCGATTGGTCATGATTGCGCAGTGTGTCAGCTGTGGCAGGATCGATATAAGGCAAAACATCATTGATGCTCAAATGGCTGCTGTCCGAAAAATCATCGAACTGTAAAGCCCCGAGTGAAAAAGTATATTGCTGAGAAAGCTCAGGGGAAAACTGCATAAGACTGTCTGCCGACATGGAGATCACCGAATCTTCATGATAAACATAAACCAGCGAACTGTCGGAATTGGCAATAATGTTTGAATCGTTTCCGATAATATCTCTAAAGGTAATGGTGGTTTTAGCAAAAGGGACCGATAACCTGGGGTTCCATTTGGAGATGGAGATTTTTCCATATTTTTCAAAATCCTTTTGACAGGCAGAGAAGAGAACCCCCATCAGCAAAAATACCGTAAGATATTGCGTAAATCTTTTCATAGCCAGAGGTTTTTATTTTACAAATATACGCCGGAATCTTTGAAAATGTCAAGCAGAATAGATCAAAATTTATTGTTTTTGGTTCTATAATGAAGGCTTGGGGTTGAATTAATTTTTTGGCCAATGAAAGGGAAATGTATTTTATATTATTGTTTTACAGGGTTATATATTCTGAAAGATGGTTTCTGTTTTTTGTTGTGGATATTTTTAAAAAAGGCTTGCCAAAGGCTGATGCACTTCCTGCTTTGCAAGCCAAAGCAGCGGAAAGAAAAAAAAGAGGCTATCTCTTTCAAGACAGCCTCTTTTCGTGTTGCAGACATCCGGTCAATTCATGCCGGAGGCATCTTTTCCTGTCGGGTAGGCCGGTATATCGGCTGGCGGCTGCGGCAGGTTTTTCGGATTTTCTTTGATCTTTTTCAGGAGGTAATCGATGGCTGTATCCAGTTGTTTATCCTTTCCGGCCATTACATCGCCGGGCAGGTTATCTACTTTTATGTCGGGTGAAACACCGTGGTTTTCGATAATCCATTTGGAATCGAGCCCGTAGATGCTGTTTTGCGAAACCACCAGTTTGCCGCCGTCGGTCAGAGTCCAGACATTGCTGTAACCCCTGACGCCACCCCAGGTACGGGTGCCGATCAACGGGCCCAAACCATATTTTCTGAAATAGTACGGGAACATGTCGCCATCGGAAGCCGAATAGTGGTTGATCAGGGTAGCCTTATATCCATTTAATACCTGCTCGGGATAGCGCATGGCACCACGTGCCCTGTCGGTGCTCATGCCGATCAGTACGCGGCGTAAACGTTCCAAAATGATTTGATCGATAAATCCGCCGCCGTTGAAACGGTCGTCGATGATCAATCCCTGTTTGCTGATCTGTGGATAGAACTGGTGGATAAACTGGTCCATTCCCAAGGCTTCCATATCGGAAAGGTAAATATAACCGATTTTCCCATCTGATTTCTCATTGACGTAATTTCGTTTGGTGCGTATCCAGTTTAGCAAGCGCAGATTCAGTTCGCTGGAGATGGGCTTGACAACCACCGTGTGTTTTCCTTCTCCCGAAGGGCTGTTGGCCAAGGTGAGGGTTACTTGTTTTCCCACGGTATTTACGAAAAGGCTGTAAGGATTTTCAGGTGCTTTGAGGGGTTGCCCATTAACTGCCAACAGGTAATCGCCTTCTTTGGCACTGATTCCCGGTTGTGTCAGGGGTGAACCGTAACCCTGACGGGTGTTGTCGCCTTGGTAAATCTTTTTCAGATAATACCGTCCGGCTTTTTTGTTCAGACCGAAATCAACGCCGAGGAGGCCCACCGGATTGTAGTTTCCCTGGTCATTATCATCTCCGCCCCAGACATAAGTGTGCGAATTGCCTAATTCGCCAATCATTTCACCGATAAGGTAATTCAGGTCTTCGCGGGAACCAAGCTGGGGGAGCAATTTGGCATAACGTTTCCCTATTTCATCCCAGTTGACGCCGTTCATTTTGGCATTGTAGAAGTAGTCGCGAAACAGTCGCCACGACTGATGATACATTTCATTCCATTCGGCTTTGGGATGGATAAGCGTTTTCATTCCGCTGAGTGCCAGCATATGGCTTTCTTTGCCATGGGTGGCTTTGGAGGAAATCATAAAGAATTTACCCTTTTGGGTGTAAAGGATGGTGCTGCCATCGGCACTTAAAACGTAAGCTCCCACATGGTTGTCGATGACGGTAGCTTCTTTTTTCTTATCCAGATGATACACCTTTATGGCACTTTCGCCACTGCCGGGTAATGGGCCTTCGATGGTTTGCAGCGGACGGGTTTGGAAATAAATGTTGTTGCCCGACACCTGCAGGTTGCCGTAGTCGTTGGGGGCAATGGGCAGCGGAACGGCCCGTTGCATAAGCCCGTTCAAGTTGATGGTAATTGGAGCGGTAGCACCCGGCTTCCACGGTGTATTGGGGGTATTCTTTTTCTTCGCTGCTTCCGGGATGCCTTCATCGGATTTGGGGGCAAACGGCGATTTTTCACCTTTTTGCAAAGTGGCTACGTAAATCCCATCCATTTTCAGGTTGGCAATGTTAAATTCCGTTTCGCTGAAAGTGGGGTTTTCATGTCGTGCCGAAACAAAGAAGAGGTATTTTCCATTGGGCGAAAAAACCGGCTCCCTGTCGGCATACATCCCGTTGCTTACCTTTGTTTTTTGTTTGGTTTCGAGGTTGTAAAAATAGATTTGAGGCAGGCCGCTCTTGTTGATTTTGCTGTAGGCCAGCCACTTTCCGTCGGGCGACCAGTGGTAATCGGTAATGGGGCTGAGTTTGTCCTGATCCACTTGTACCGCTTTTTTTGTTTTTATATCAAGATACCACAGCCGGTGCATGTTGTCGGCAAAAGCAATTTTATCGCTTCCGGGAGCCCAAACAGGATCCAGGAAATAGCCTTTTTTAAAATGAGTTAAGATTTTCGTTTTTCCGGAACCATCGGAGGGGCGTATAGCCAGCTCGTTTTCGCCGGTTTGGTCGGTTAAAAATACAATCCATTGTCCATTGGGCGACCAGGCCGGATACTGTTCCTGGACATTGGAAGAACGGGTCAGGTTACGGATGGCGCCATGTTTGGCCGGTACCGTAAAGATATCGCCCCGGGCATCGAAGAGTGCCCGTTTGCCGTTGGGGGCTATGTCGAAACTACGGATTTGTTTATTAACGTTTACCCAGCGCGGACGGGTTGTGCGGCCATCGTTGGGGACAATCACGTTCAGTTTATGCAGTTGTTCGGAGGGCAGGTCAAGCACGTAAAGTGACCCGCCGTTTTGGAAGACGATACCGTTATTTCCCAGCGAAGGCCAGTCCACATCGTAGTCTTTGAAATGGGTCACCTGGCGGAAAGCTTTGGTTTCGGTATTGTAAGCCCAGATATTCAGCCGTTTGGCAGGGCCTCTGTCCGAAGCAAAATAAATCGTGTTTTTGTACCACATGGGATAGGTGTCGGTACCTTTCCAATGGGTAATCTGCTCAATGGCGTGGGTTTTTAGGTCGTAAACCCAAATGTCTTGGGCCAATCCGCCGTAATAGTGTTTCCAGGTACGGAAATTCCTGAAAATACGGTTATAGGCTATTTTACTTCCATCGGGACTATACGATAGGATACCGCCTTTGGGCAGCGGCAGCTGCTCGGGCAAACCCCCACGCCAGCTAACCTGAAAAAGTTGTCCGAACCATGAATTCCAAGTATTGCGTCTTGAAAGGAAAACAATATCTTTTCCGTCCGGCGTCCAGGTCATAACCATGTTGTTGGGCCCCCAGCGGGTTGGGGCTTTTCTTACGACATCAGAATGATAAGTAAGTCTTTTGACAGGCCCGCCGGCCGCCGGAATAGCATACACATCCACGTTGCCATCATATTGGCCTGTAAAAGCAATGGTTTTGCCATCAGGCGAAAATCTTGGCATCATGTCGTATCCTTCATCGGCGGTAAGCCTGACGGCTGTGCCTCCCTGCCGGTCCACTTTCCAGAGGTTGCCGGCAGCCTCGAAAACAATGGTGTTGTTATGCAAAGTTGGAAAGCGGCATAGCAGATGCTCGCTTTGCTCAGGAGTTACCGCAAAAGCGGCAACGGTGCCCCAGCTCAGTAAAAGCAGGAGCAATAATCGAAATAAGCTGTTTTTTGTTCTCATAATAAAAAGTTTATTGTGTAAACGGAACATTTGATAATAGGTGAAAATTATGATTTCTCACAAAATTACCAAATAATAAAAAACAGCTGGTAAGAATTAAGATTCTTTAACAGCAATTTCAGGGAATTGCGTAACCCGTGAAATTTATTCGAAAACCTTTTTGAGTTCTCCCGAAATGGTGTTGGCCAGGTTTTCAAAAGGTTTACGGGCAAACATGGCCAGCATGGGATTCAAATCGGCATCTACGTGAACCGAAACTTCACTTTGTTGTTCGTTCATAGGGTACGGGGCTATGTTTACCTGTAACGTAAAATTGACGGGAGTTTTTCCATCCGGTACCAGTTCAAGGAAACGGGGATGCTCCTTCCGGGAAAACTTCAACCGGATATCGGCCATTCCTTTTATGGTAAACGAACAGGTTTCTTCGTCCGATTGCCAGTTAACGATTTGCTCGGGCATGAGTTTTTCGTAATTGTTAAAGTTGCTCAAAAACTGAAAAACTTTATGTGGGGGTGCGGCAACGACTGCTTTTTTTCCGTCTATTTTCATGATTTCTTGTTTTTGGATTATAATGATTTAAAAATATGTAAAATAAATTCATCCCCGGTGCTGTTCACTCCACTTTTGGGGATCTTCGCGCCAGCTTTCCAGCGAACGGAGCATGGACCTTTCGATGTAATGATGGTTTAAGGCTGCTTGGATTAAATGGTGGTAATCTGAAAGGCTGATGAGTCGGCAGTCAGCCTTTTTAAAGTTTTCGTCGGCCAGTGGTAAGCCGTAAGTGAATGATGAGACCATTCCGGCTATCAATACGCCCGCCTGGCGAAGGGCTTCTACGGCGGCAAGGCTGCTTTTTCCCGTGGAAACAAGGTCTTCGACCACCACGGCTGTTTGCCCTTTTTCAATGCGGCCTTCAATACGGTTGGTCATACCGTGGCTTTTGGCTTCGGAACGGACATAAACAAAGGGCAGTTCCAGTGTCTCTGCTACCAGGACACCCTGGGGGATACCCGCTGTGGCCACACCGGCAATGAGGTCTGCCTGCGGAAAATGTTTGCGTACGGCGCGCGTCAGCTCCTGCCGGATAAATCGCCGGATTTCAGGATAGGACAAAGCGAGGCGGTTGTCGCAATAAATGGGCGAATACAATCCTGATGCCCAAAGAAATGGTTTTTCAGGACGTAATTTTATGGCTTTTATTTTTAGCAGATTCAAGGCAACCTGCTCGGCGGTTTCCGGATTGAAAATCATGAAACAAAAATAAAAAATTCCCTGATGAGAAAAACGATTTTTTCCAACAGGAAATTGAAATCTTCATGAAAAGTTTGATGTTTCGTGTTCCTGTCGTTATCTTTGTTCAAAAAATACAGAAGCCATGTTCCCCATTTATTATCTCGATAACCGGTTGATTATTACGGAAAATCCTAAGAATTATCCTGACATTCCTTCCGTTTTCACGAAAGACAAAAAAACTTTTTGTGACTATGTGAACCGTTGGATTGATGACGGTAACCGTTCCGACAGTGTTGTTTACGGATACCCGGCCGTAAAAATGTTTCACCATCTGGAAAAATGTTTCCGGTATGTGGAAGCGGCGGGAGGAGTGGTGCAAAACAAGGAAAATCGTCTGCTTTTTATCCGGCGCTGGAATATCTGGGATCTTCCCAAAGGCAAAGTGGATACTGGAGAGGAAATACAGGAATGTGCTTTGCGCGAAGTGTCGGAAGAAACCGGTGTGACCGGATTGCAAATTACCAAAGAACTGCCCGTGAGTCTTCATTTTTATTTTTACAAAGAAAAACTGCATCTGAAAAAGACCCATTGGTTTTTGATGAAAACGGATTATGATGGCCCCCTGAAGCCACAGCGGGAAGAAGATATCTCGCAGGTCAGCTGGTTGGATGCCGCCGGGTGCCGTAAGGCTTTTCGCGAAACATACCGTTCGTTGCGCGATAATCTGGAGCAAGTTGTTTGTACAATGATTACGACCGCTGCCGTTTAGATGGCCGATGGGAGAATTTGGGTTGCCCAAAGTTTGTCAACTCTTCGTATCTTTACCTTTTCAAATTATACCTAAAAAATGGAAAAAATTGCCTTATTCCCCGGTTCGTTTGATCCCATAACGCTGGGGCATGTTTCGGTGATCCGGCGGGCAATGCCGCTGTTTGACAAAATCATCATTGCCATTGGAAAAAATTCGGAAAAAAAACAGATGTTTCCGCTTAAAAAGCGGAAAGCATGGATCGAGGAGGTCTTTCGCCATGATCCTTCCATTGAGGTGCAGACGTATACCGGTCTCACGGTGGATTTCTGCAAAAGAGTAAATGCCCGGTTTATCCTGCGTGGTTTACGTACTTCCGCCGACTTCGAATTTGAACGAAGTATCGGACAAATCAACCGGCGGCTTTACCCGGATATTGATACGGTTTTTATTCTTACCGAGCCCGAATACACCCCCATCTCTTCTTCGGTGGTTCGCGATGTCTACCGTCATGGCGGCGATATCAGCGGCATGGTGCCCATGGATATTGTGTTGTAAGTTTGTTTCGGAACCTGAAAACCCGGTGTATAAATAGAAATAAAAAAAGACAATTGTACCGGAAAAATAGTTTTCATCATCGATGGGAATCAATGAAAAAAAGAATTTTTATTTTATGGTTTGTGTTTTGGGCCGGTTGGCTGCAAGGACAGCAAGTGGTGGTTTCGGGGCATGTGGAAGGATTTTCGCCGGGAACACTCATCCGGGTGCAGGTTTATGCCGATCAGTTTTCACGGTTGGAAAAAACGCTGGCAGCCACCCGTACCGACCTTTCCGGAAATTTCCGGATGACGTTTCAGTTAAAACGGACAACCTTTGCCTTGTTGGCGGTGAATTTGCAGAAAAGCAGCTTTTTTCTGACACCGGGGGGTGTCTATCGTTTTGAGGTGAAAAAGGATACGGTTACACCATCGCCCACACCCTTTGATCAAACGGCATTGCGTGTTTCGTTGCAAGCCGAAGACGATAGCCTGAATGCCCGGATCGATGCCTATGAGCAAATGTTCGACCGGTTTGTCCGATGGCATTTCAGGGATATTTACCAATATCATAAACGGCAGGTTTTCGAAGATTTTAAAACCCGGGTGATGCACCGGTTTCAGGGGGTGAAATCTGCTTATCTCAGGCAATATATCCGGTATGCCCTTGCTTCGGTGGCCTGGGGTGCCCGCATGGGAACATTGCCCGAACTGGCGCAAAAATATTTTGTAGGGCAGCCTGTTTTGTACCAAAATATTCAGTACACCGACTTTTTTCTCGATTTTTTTCAAGCCTATTTCCAATCAACGGTTCAAAAGCCGGTGAGTATTGATCGGTTGGTACGTATTGTCCCTTTGCGGGATGTGGAGAAATTGGATGCTTTGTTTGCACAGGCTCCGGTTATGGGGCGTGATGCCCGGGTAAGGCAACTGGCCGAAATGGTACAGCTGGCCGCTTATTTTCATGATAGAAATTTCGATCAAAAAGACATTTTGTTTCTTTTCGATGCCATAGCCCGGACTTCTGTCTATCCTGAAAACCGGCAGGTGGCAAAAAATTATATGAAAAAATTAAAGGAACTGCAGCCGGGCATGCCCGCACCAGACTTTTTGTTGCCTGATGTCACCGGAAAAGAGCTTTCGCTGAAAAATTTTCGCGGGAAGTTTGTGCTGATCAGTTTTGTCCGTACCCGTTGCCCCGTATGCAATTTTCAGCTTCAACAACTGAAATCGTTGCAAAATGATTTGATTGATTTTACCAACCTGACCATTGTGTCGGGGAAAATAACCGCCGATTTTATGCAAAAGGTCAACCCGGCGGAACAGCCATGGCCGTTTTTGCTCTTGGGTAATGATGTTTTGTTGCTCGAAAAATATCAGGTGGTCACCTATCCGGCTTATGTGCTTATTGATCCTGCCGGGCGTATATCCATGGCGCCGGCCCCCATGCCCGGTGAAAATTTAGAACAACGCCTCCGGACGGTGATCAATGCTTTTAAAAAAAGAATACAAAATTAAGCGGCTTTCAATACCTTTGCACCGGTTTT
>CAYYRE010000118.1:0-9696 GCA_964473895.1 uncultured Lentimicrobiaceae bacterium
AGGCTCTTCAAGAAGGGGAATATTCGGTATTTATTTGCTGATTGATAATACATTAAAAACAATATTTTTAGGCGAAATTTAAACAACTTCGCCTCGAAACTTAAAATCCCGTCCGTTTTTTGTGTTTTTTTGCAGGAAAGAAAGGATCCCCATGGACTGGAAACCTGCCGTGGAAACATTTTTGTCGACCCAAACAGGGAAAAAAGTGACTATCTCCTCCATACAAAGTGTGGGGGGAGGTTCTATTAACAGTGCTTTCCGGATAGAAACTGCGGAAGGAACCTTTTTTGTAAAACTCAATTCGGCCACCCGTTTTCCCGGTATGTTTGAAAAAGAAGCCCGTGGTCTTTCATTGCTTTCGGCAGCTTCGGAATTGCGCCTGCCGGAAGTGATCGGATTTTCGGAACATCCGCCGCAGGCATTTCTTTTATTAAAATTTATCGAAACGGGCAAACCCGGCCCCAGGTTCTGGGAAACATTCGGAAGCGGTTTGGCACGTCTGCACCAACATACGGCGCCCCGTTTCGGATTAGACCACGACAATTACATAGGGTCGCTCGATCAAAGCAACCGGTTTCACGACACTTGGGAAACTTTTTTTGTGGAGGAACGCTTGCACCCCCTCATGATCCGGGCCTTCAACGATGGACTGCTCGACAAAAACGACCTCCTTGCTTTTGAAAAATTTTTCCACTCGGTCGGCCACATCTTTCCCGAAGAACCTCCGGCACTACTGCACGGCGATTTGTGGAGTGGTAATTTCATGGTGGATGCTTCCGGAAATCCCGTACTCATCGACCCGGCGGTTTATTTCGGGCACCGTGAGATGGACCTGGCAATGTCTAAACTGTTCGGAGGGTTTCATCCTTACTTTTATCAAGCCTATCATCACGAAAAACCGCTGGCTCCCGGCTGGGAAAAACGACTGGACTTTTGCAACCTCTATCCTTTGCTGGTCCATGTCAACCTGTTCGGAGGCAGTTACACCTACGACGTAAGAACCATTTTAAAACCGTTTTATTAACAACGGGTTGCGGAAAACAAATCAGACATTATCCGCAGCAAAGTAAAATCATTGCTTATCTTTGACACTACAAAATAAATACGAGCCCTCATGAAACATGTCTTTATCAGTGACCGTTTATTTCGTTTAACCCTTTTTTTAGCGGCTTCTTTCATTATCATTGCCGGGATGATGATGGCCGAATCGTTTATCACACTCATGCTATTGGCTGTTTTTGTCAGCATCATCGGGGTTCATCCTGTAGCCTGGCTCGACAGGAAAAACGTACCCCACTGGTTATCCGTTGTTATAGTACTTTTGGGTTTTTTGCTTATTATCACCGGTTTAAGCGGTATCATTGGGAGTTCGGTGAGCAGTTTTACATCGCACCTCGGAAAATACGAAAGCCGGCTCAGTTCTATCCTGGCCTCCATAAATACAGATTTCAGCCAATATGGAATCAACCTTTCGACCGACCGGCTGACCAAACTTTTCGACCCTGCCAAAGTGCTTGACTTTACGGCTTCCACCCTGGGGCAGCTTGGAAACGTTATGAGTAATACGGCCCTTATCTTTTTCATTGTGCTTTTCATTTTGCTGGAGATGCAAGGGATTGCATTAAAAGCACGTGCCATAGGCGCCGCCTCATCCAAACGTTCGCTTGAGAACCTGTCACGTATCGAAAAAAGCGTACGCCATTATCTGGTCATAAAAACCTTTGTTAGCTTACTCACAGGTATTTTGGTAGGATTTTTCCTATGGATCCTCGGCGTAGAATATCCCGTACTTTGGGGATTAATTGCTTTTATGCTGAATTACATTCCCAATATAGGCTCTATCATTGCCGCCATACCGGCCGTTATGTTTGCCTGGATTCAACTGGGATTTGGCGCCGCCATTTGGGCACTGATCATTTACGCGGTAGTAAATCTTTTTATCGGTTATCTTGTGGAACCCCGCGTGCTGGGCAAGGGCATGGGGCTCTCTACCCTTGTGGTGTTCCTTTCGTTGATTGTTTGGGGTTACGTGCTCGGTATTGTGGGAATGTTCCTTTCGGTCCCGTTGACCATGACCATCAAAATTATCCTGGAGTATAACGAGTCGACACGCCCCCTGGCCGTTTTGCTCGGCACCGATGAGGAGGCCGAACAACTGCTCCACGAAAAAGAAGCCCGCAAAGGCTAATCCTTTCGGGCAATCTCTTCACCCATTTTCACTGCTGTTTCGAGATGTTGCCGGGTATTTTTCAATAAATCGGCATCCATACGGATTTCCCCTTTGCGGAACAGTAAAATAACCGAAGAACCACCAAACTTAAAATAGCCGGCTTCCTGACCTTTAGCGGCTGTATCACCCGGATGGGTCATGACAATGCTTCCCACAAAAGTGGCACCGATTTCCGACATCAGTACATCGCCAAACCTTTTGGAATGAATGATTTGATATTCCCTTTTGTTTTCACAAAAAATCCGGATATCACGCCGCAAAGCAATGGGATTGACCGAATAGTAGTCGCCGGCAATCTTCACCACCGGCGAGAGTTTCCCGCTCACCGGATAATGAAACCGGTGATAATCGGCCGGACAAAGGCGTAATAAAAACAGGCTGCCCCCTGCATAAACATCCGCCAGGGAGTCGTTTTGCAAAAAATCATGCAGGTTCATTTTGTAACCTTTTACCACAAAATCCTGACGGCTTACATCAGCATAAGCCAGTATTTTACCATCACCCGGCGAAATCACCACTTTTTTTCCGGTATCTATCCTGCGTGCACCCGGTTTAAGCTTCCTGATAAAGAAATCGTTAAACGAGGTGTACCGCTTCTTTTGAAAGTCGGACATCCGGATGTGGTATTTTTTAATGAACGGTTCAATTTTTTTGACCGAGGCAGGGGCATCCATCCGCTTGCCGTACCATTCCGATGCGGCTTTCCTCTTGATGAGTGCCTGCAGTGACAACTCTCCCAAAGGATTGTTGTACAACCAAAAAAGCCACCCCCCCGCTTCTACCTTTTCGGTTTTGATTTGTCCCGTGGCACGATCCACATAACGTACAGGTTGCGGACTTTGAAAAGGGTAAAACAACAAGAGTACCAGTAAAATAAACAGTGCCAGAATAAAACGCTTTTTGCCGGTGTGGATACCCATTGTCATTTTGTTTTTTTTGTAAAAATAAAGAAATTTTGGTCGGGATTGCAAATCCCGACCAGCGAGAAGAAATAGAAAATTTGTAAAGGAAAGAGGCGTTATCCCGGGGGTTATTTTCCTTCCTGTGATGGTTGTATGATCTTTCCGTTCACCTCGCAGCTTGCTGAAACGGTGTTATAGATGGTGCCGAATTTTTGAATATTTCGATGCAGCAATTCTATTTTTCGCGCCGGGGCATCCGAATAAACCGTCAGCTCATAATCCACACGTACCATGACCGGAGGCACATCCGAACGAACACCTGAAACCGTGATTTCTGCTTTGGCATACGGAATTTTCAATTTCAAAGAATACCGTTCCACATTTTTCAATATACAGGCAGCAAACGCGGTAAGAAACAATTCTGCCGGGTTGGCAACAATGGCATCTCCTTCCGCTGCAGTATCTATGGCTATGGCCAGCTTCTCGCCGGACCGGGCCAGACCGTAACCTCCCGGTTTTGACTTGACGTTGATCTGATATTCCTGCATTTTATCTTACTTTAAAGATATGGAAAAATATTTCTTTCTGAAATGCAGGGCCACCCTGACCAACAGGATGAGTACGGGCACTTCCACCAGCGGGCCGATAACAGCAGCGAAGGCCTCACCCGAGCTGATTCCGAAAACAGAAACCGCTACGGCAATGGCCAACTCAAAATTATTGCTCGCCGATGTAAACGAAAGCGAGACCGTTTTGGGATAATCGGCACCGGCCTTTCGTCCCATATAAAATGAGGCAAAAAACATAATGACGAAATAAAGCATCAGCGGAACGGAAATCAACAACACATCCAGTGGTAGCCGGACAATGTATTCGCCTTTTAACGAAAACATGACGAAAATGGTAAAAAGCAGCGCAGCCAGTGTTAACGGGCTTATCTTCGGAATAAATTTTTTGGAATACCATTCTTTGCTTTTGATTTTTATCAGACTAAAACGGGTGATGATGCCGGCAACAAAAGGAATGCCGAGATAAATAAGGACACTTTTGGCAATTTCGCCCATGCTGATATGAATGTTGTAGGTATCCATTCCGAACCATCGCGGCATCACGGTAATGAACAACCAGGCAAAGACCGAGTAAAAAAGCACTTGAAAAATACTGTTGAGTGCCACCAGTCCGGCGGCATATTCACGGTCGCCATCGGCCAGGTCGTTCCACACAATGACCATAGCGATACATCGCGCCAGCCCGATGAGAATAAGGCCGGTCATGTATTGAGGGTAATTGTGCAGGAAAATGACAGCGAGAAGGAACATCAGCAACGGCCCCACAATCCAGTTTTGTACCAGTGAAAGAGACAATATTTTCCAGTTGCTGAACACATCAAACAGTTCTTCATATTTTACTTTTGCCAGTGGCGGATACATCATGATAACCAGTCCAATAGCAATGGGATAGTTGGTGGTTCCGGCGCTCATCTTTTCCCAAAATACCGCTACTGACGGAAAGAAATATCCCGAAAACACACCTGCCAGCATGGTCAAAAAAATCCAGAGCGTAAGATAACGGTCCAGTACAGAAAGGCGCCGGGCAACTTTCATGGTTTCTCTGTTTTTCGAATCTGTTCTTTGTAAAATTTTGTAAACGCCCGTTCGATTTCATCCCGGACACGGATAAAAACCGCTTTGATTTCTTCCGTTGTGCCGGTGGCTTCCGCCGGGTCGTCAAAACCGATGTGCAGGCGATGTTTCACCGCTCCCGCAAAAACCGGACAAGCCTCTTTGGCGCCATCGCAAACGGTGATCACATAATCAAAAGGGGTCCTTATAAATTTTTCAACCGGTTTGGGATAATTGTTGCTCAGATCAATGCCCTTTTCCCGCATGACGGCAATGGCCACCGGATGCACCTTTTGCCCCGGGGCAGTTCCGGCAGAGCAAACTTCCAGTGTGTCATCCAACGCCTTTAAAAAACCTTCGGCCATTTGGCTCCGGCAAGTGTTGCCGGTGCAAAGGATGAGTATCTTCATGTGTGTTTTTCCCGATTTAAATTTTTCAAAATATTTTCTTCCGTTGGGCGGTATCCCCGGGCAACCGGCCGGCCGTTAACAAAAACCGAAGGCAGTATCCACGTGCGGTATGTCAACAAGGTTTCCCGGTCGGTAATGACCCGGACTTCCACATCCACGTGGTATTTCCGGACATACCGATGAATAAAATGCAGCAGCTTCCGCGTTTTGTGACAGGCGGTTCCCGGACTGAGAATATCGATTTTATTGTTCATAAATATAAGTCTCCACAGGCAAAGAAAACAAATTTTTCGTTGCCCCTTTTCTTGAATATTCATGGTCTGTTTCGTTGCCCCTCTTCATCCGGCAGAATTTTTACGAAACAAGGCGCTCTTTACTCCTTCTTTTTTCATCGTTTTGCTGCTAAAAAAGAAGCCTTCATAGTTGGAGTTTGACTTTGTCCGGATCCTGACAAAACTCATTTCGGCCGGGTACGCTCGTCATTTTCGTGTCCCGAACAGGGAATACAGACCTTTTTCCCATCCTTCACCCGCAAATAACGTTCAAAAACATATTCGCCGCACACTGCGCATTTATCTTTGTTAAAAGAACCTTTGGGCGGCTCATAGGCAAACTCCGGCAACATTTCCACTTTAAAAAGTTCGTCATCCGTGGCTTTGAGTACGGTTCCAATAATGTCCTGCCTTATTTCCGCCGGGATTTCCGATGGTTCTATGCCCCTTTTACGGTATTTAAAAAAATCGTGGGGCGAGAGAGCATCCGAAAATTCATTGCGCAAAGCAATACGCACCGCCCCCTTTCCGGGATACCAAAAAGTGGCAGCCACTTTACCGTAATACATCTTTTCGATGAGCCCTTTCCCAAAAGTAGCTCCGGTGGATGCCATGATGCCATCCTGCATGCAGCCCTGGGGATGCGCCAGACCCATCTCCGAAAAAACATGCATTTCGTGGTTTTTGCTTCTTTCGGCTCCCAGCTTTTGCAAAGCCAGCGTCCCCATACGGTAACCTATGGGCATAAAAGGACATTCGTGTCCGTGAAAAACATAAGCCCATTGCGGTATTTCAAACATTTTTACCTCCTTTTTTTATTTTGTTACTTTTTATACGTATTTCGTAAAACTACGAACATGACAAACAAATTTTTTTAAATTTTTAAGAGTTCCTTCAATAATTCCTGTGCCCGTTTCCAGTTTTTTTCGTTGAGGCAATAGCGTATTTTGGGCGGTTCGATGGTACCCTGGATCAGTCCCGCATTTTTCAATTCCTTGAGATGTTGCGACAAGGTTGATTTAGCTATGGGAAGCTCCTCAGACAAGTCACCGCTGTAACAACAACTGTTTTGCGACAGCAATTGTACGATATAAACCCTTACGGGATGTCCCAATGCTTTGGCAAATCGTGCCGTTTGACGTTGCTGCTCCGTAAAAAATGATGCCGAAGACATGATGTTTGTTTTCTGTTCGCAAAATTACGAACAATACTTTTGAAAAAGCAAGCTTTTTTTACAAAAATTTATACACCGGTTATTTTTTCATCCATTCAAACAGCTGGTAATGCTCGCCATCCATGCCCAGCCTGCGGTATACCTCGATGGCTTTCTTATTGGTTTTGTCCACATAAAGCCGGATGCCGGCCACCCCGTTGTCGCGGGTCGCCCATGACTTTATGTGCTGATAGAGGGCTTTAAAAACCCCTTTTTGACGGTATTCGGGTAACACATAAACCGATTGTATCCACAACACCCACTGGTTACGCCAGTCGCTCCACTCATAAGTAATCAACAGTGAGGCCACCACACGGCCATTGTCATCCGCCACAAAATATTTTCCTTTTTCGGGATCGCGCAACACGCGCAGGACCCCTTCGTTCAATGTTTCGGCATCCAAAGTCAGGTTTTCGGTTTCCTTGGCCATTTTCATCTGAAAACCGGCAATAAAATCTTTGTCTTCTTCGGTGGCAATCCGGATTTGTACCATGATTTTTAATAGTTTTGGGAAATAATTTTCAAAGATAAAAATCTCTTGCGAAAACCATGAGTGAAGCCATAAAACATGAGTGTGGCATAGCGCTGGTCAGGCTGTTGAAACCACTCGAATATTACCGCGGCAAATACGGAACTACGGTTTACGGACTGCAAAAGCTGCACCTGCTGATGCAAAAACAACACAACCGCGGGCAGGACGGGGCCGGTATGGCGTGCATAAAATTCGACCTGCCTCCCGGCAAAAAATACATTAACCGTATCCGGTCGAACAGTTCCACGCCCATAAAAACCATTTTCGACAAAGTGTACAAAACATTGGAAACACTTGGCCGGCAATACCCTGAACGTCTGCAAGACACCCAATGGCTCAAAGAAAACATTCCTTTTACGGGGGAACTCTTTTTGGGACATCTGCGCTATGGCACCTATGGTGGTAATGAGGTAAAAAACCTGCATCCGCTCAAGCGGGCCAACAACTGGAAAACACGTAACTTGCTGGTAGCCGGAAATTTCAATATGACCAACAACGACGAGCTTTTGGAACATTTGATTGCGTTGGGACAATATCCGCAGGAAACATCGGATACCATCACCGTGCTGGAAAAAATCGGTCATTTTTTGGACGAAGAAAACGAACGGCTCTACCGTAAACTGAAGGAAAAAGGCATTTCAAAAAAAGAGGCCACCAACGAAATTATTAACCATTTGGATTTGCTTCCCATTTTGCGCGAATCGGCCAAACGTTGGGATGGAGGTTACGTGATCGGTGGGCTGCTCGGACATGGTGATGCTTTTGTCATGCGTGATCCTGCCGGTATCCGGCCCGCTTTTTATTATGCCGATGATGAAATTGTGGTGGCCGCTTCGGAAAGACCGGTAATACAAACCGCGCTGAACGTTTCCATCGAAAAAGTCAAAGAAATTGAACCGGGACACGCCTTGATTATCCGTAAAAACGGAGAAATAAAAAATGAAGCCTTTATCCGGCCATTGCCCAAAAAAGCCTGTTCTTTTGAACGGATTTATTTTTCGCGGGGAACCGACAGAGACATTTACCTCGAAAGAAAAAAATTAGGACATCTGTTGGGCGACCCGGTATTGGAAGCCATTGATTACGATCTGAAGAACACGGTTTTTTCATACATCCCCAATACCGCTTCGGTGGCTTTTCAGGGATTGGTAGAGCGGCTCAACGCATTTACCATTGAACGCATACAGGAAAAAATCCTGGCGGAACAGGGAAAGCTCACCCCGGAACGTCTAAAAGTCATTTTTTCGCACCGTCCGCGTATTGAAACCATTGCCGTGAAAGATGCCAAGTTGCGCACCTTTATCACCACCGACAACCAACGCGACGATCTGGTGGCACACATCTACGATGTTACCTACGGCATTGTCCGCAACCATACCGACACCCTGGTGGTACTGGATGATTCCATTGTCCGCGGCACCACACTCAAACAGAGTATTATCCGTATTCTGGACCGCTTGCATCCCAGGAAAATCATTATTGTTTCTTCGGCACCGCAAATCCGCTATCCCGATTGCTACGGCATTGACATGGCACGATTGGATGACTTTATTGCTTTTAAAGCAGCCATAGCCCTGCTGAAGGAACATCACCAGGAACATATTATCAACGAAGTATATGCCCGTTCGAAAGCACAGGAACACCTTCCGAAAGAAGATGTAAAAAACTATGTCAAAGAAATTTACAAACCTTTTACGCAACAACAAATCTCGGAAAAAATTGCACAGCTCGTAACGGCACCCGGCATCCGTGCACAGGTTTCGGTCATTTATCAAACCATCGAGAACCTGCACAAAGCATTACCGTACCACAAAGGCGATTGGTATTTTACGGGCGATTATCCCACCCCCGGCGGTAACAAAGTGGTGAATCAGGCTTTTATCAATTATGTGGAAGGCCGCAAAGGAAGAGCTTATTAAAAACAGATGCCCCGTAACCGTACGTGCCGATGGTAGTGTCAAATATAACATTCGCGCCTTCGCAGCATTCAAAAAAATATCCGTCATGAAACACACTTTCACTCTTTTTCTTTTCCTGTTTTTGGGAACGGCAGCCTTTGCCTGCACCAACATTTTGGTTACCAAAGGTGCTTCCGCCGATGGCAGTACCTTTTTGGTTTATCTCAATGATGGTGAATGGCTTTATCACTTGAACGTCACCCCGGCAGCCGACCACAACCCGGGTGATTCACTGGAGTACACCAGTTTATCCGGTAAAAAGTACAAAATCGCCCAGGTACCGCACACTTACGCCATCGTAGGATTTCAAATCAATGAATACCAGCTTGCCATTGGTGAAACCACGTTTACCGGCCGTACCGAACTGTGGGACAAAACCCAACCGCTGAAATACTGGGATTTGATGCGTCTCGCCCTGCTGCGTGCCAAAACCGCCCGCGAAGCCATCCGGGTCATGACTTCACTGGCCGAAAAATACGGATACGGCAGCGAAGGCGAAACCTTTTCCATTGCCGACCCCAACGAAGCCTGGTTGCTCGAAATGGTGGGTACCGGCG
>CAYYRE010000119.1:0-9659 GCA_964473895.1 uncultured Lentimicrobiaceae bacterium
TGCCTGGATTCCGGTGAGAAAACTGCACATGGGAATTACAGGCGATGTAAACCTTCACCATTTCGTAACCTATTTTTCCGTTGGGTTTAAATGATTGTTTAACACCTTATTAACCTAATGAACAGCCAAAAAAAATTAAATTATGAAAAACAAAAATCCGGAATTTATGGAAAGGTCAACCTACCGGACAGGAAACAAAGCAAGCCGTGGTAGGGTAAAATGGTCTTTTCTTATTGTACTCTTTTGGGGAATTGCCCTCACTTTACAGGCGCAGGTGGATGAAATCGGGCCGCGCAGTCTGAAAATGGATATTGACGGAAGTGTTTTACGCATCCCTTATTTTTCGGCTACTTCAGTAGATTCTACCAATACGGCCATCAGAAAGGTGATAATTATTGTTCATGGGATGAACAGGAATGCCGGCGACTATTACCGCAACATGCAGGATGCTGCCTCCATGAGTTCGCATTATACCGATTCGTTACTGATTGTGGCGCCGCAGTTTCTCGAAGAAGAAGATTTAGACCCCAATTCGCTGGACGACAGCTATCTTTACTGGTCCAGCGGGTGGAAATCGGGTTCAAATTCCAAAAATAATTCCGGTCATCCCCGGCCGGCACGTATTTCCTCCTATGCCGTGATGGATACTTTGATGATGCGGCTGGCCGCCCATCATCCGAATTTGAGGTTTATTATATTGGCAGGGCATTCCGCAGGGGCGCAACTTGTAAACCGGTATGCGGCAAGTTCTCCCGTGGCAGATAAGCTGTTTACACAGTACGGAATCAAAACACGGTTTATCGTAGCCAACCCCAGTTCCTATTTGTACCTCGATGGGAAAAGGGCCGTTCAGGGGACAACCGACCAATTTGCCGTTCCTTCGACAAGCTGTTCAAAATACAACAACTGGCGTTACGGACTGGATAATTTGTATTCTTATCCCAATCAGTTCGGTGCCGATTCCATCCGCAATATGATGAAACGGCATGAGGTCATTTATTTGCTCGGAGAACTGGATACCGACGAAACCTCGTCCTCGCTGGACCAGTCGTGCCAAGCTGAATTACAGGGAAAAAACAGGCTGGAAAGAGGAACCATTTATTATAATTATTTGGTGAATTATTACGGGGAGTCCATTCAGCAAATACAACACCGCGATACAGTACCCGGGGTTGGCCATGACAACCACAAAATGTTTACCTCACCCATTGGACGGCATTGGTTGTTTATGAGCGATCCGGGAGAAGGTGTCACCGGCATTGGTGCCCATCCTGACAAAGTATTGAAAATTTATCCCAACCCGGCCAGCGGTTTGCTGCATGTAGAGGTTTCGGGTCATTTTAAACCGGCCTGTTTTTCATTGTTTTCTACCGATGGGAAAGTTTTGATAAAACAGAGGAATATCTATGGGAATACATTTTCAATCGGTTTGAGCAATTTGCCGGCAGGTGCCTATCTGCTGCTCCTCGGGGATGGAAAAGAAATTGTCCGAAAAATATTTTTGAAAAAATAAAAGCGATCGAATAATAACTTAAAACTAAGATTTTGAAAACTATCCGGTATTGGTATTTGGTACTCCTATTGCTATTTACTCCGCAGGCCTTTAGCCAGTCGGAATATGCTTCGGGAGAAGATGAATGTACCATTGGGGTTGCTTCGGGCAAAGCCACTTCCGATGGCCGTCCCATGGTATGGAAATCGCGTGATAACAGCGGGGCGCCCGATAACGAGGTGAAATACAACACCTCTTTTCGTTACAAATTCCTGAGTATTTCCACCGTGGGCAGCACCTACGCTTGGATGGGGTTGAACGAACACGGTTTTGCCATTGTAAACGCCCTGGCATCCGACCTGCCCAAAGGAACGTCGGGGCCATCCAATGGTGCATTTATGCGGGATGCGCTGGGAAGTTGCAAAACGGTGGCGGAGTTCAGGCATTATCTCGACTCGACCAACCGGACGGGACGAACCACACGGGCGAATTTCGGAGTCATCGATTCTACCGGCGAAGCAGCCATTTTCGAAACTTCCGGCGATGATTATCAGGAATACAATGCGGCTGATGCGCCCCACGGTTATGTGGTGCGGACCAACTTTTCCATGACAGGGGGTGGCAGTTCCGGCATGGAAAGGTATCGCCGCTCGCAAGATTTGATGGCCGCTTTTTATTCGGGTGACAGCCTGAATGTGAAAAGTATCCTGCGGTATCAAATGCGGGATTTTTCCGATGCCAACAGCCGGCCCGTACCGGTTCCGTACCGTCAAAGCTGGGCGCCGGGCATACCCTACGGTTACATCAACACCTCCAAAAGCATTTGCCGTTATGCAACCGTTTCGGCCGTGGTTATTCAGGGGGTACAGTCCGGTGAGCCGGGTGCATTGTCCACATTCTGGGCCATCCTGGGACAACCGGCCGCTGCGGTGGTGGTACCTTATTGGCCTGTGGGACCGGCACCATCCGAAGCCGATGGCGAAACAACCGCCCCGCTTTGCAATGTGGCACGGCAAATCCGCACTCAACTCTTTGATTTCAGCGGAGGAAGCGAATACATCAACTCCTTTAAATTACGGGATGGAAAAGGCGCCGGGTTATGGAGTTGTACTTTTCCTTTTGAAGACAGTCTCCTCCGCATAGCTTCCCGGTTTGTAGACAGCCTCCGCATCCTGAAAACCGTACCGGTGGCTTTGTTACAAAAAAAAGAAGCCGACTTAGCTGCTTCAGCCTTAAACCATTTGAAACATTGCCGTCTGTCCCTGCTGTCGGGGGTGGAAAAGCACAACCCGGAGCCCCGGATTACCCTGTTTCTTCATCCGGCCAGCCACACCCTGGATATTCGTTATACATTGGCGCAAAGCCAAAGGGTACGCATTGAACTGTTTTCGTTGGATGGCCGCAGGGTTGCCCTTTTTTATAATGGCATCCAACATGGCGGAAGACATTTGCTACACAGACAGTTACCTGAACATTGCGCCCCGGGAATTTATCTTTTAAGGGTCATCAACAGCCAATATGACGAAACAGCAAAATTTTGGGTAACGAAAAAATAAATCCGGCGATGAAAAAGGTCAACCAACCGAATGAACGAAAAAAAACACAGGCATTTTTTTCAAAAGAAATCAAAAGTTATTAACAAAAATGAATTTTTTATTTGTAAGGAAATAACCGCTAAACCCATTAAATTGTTAATTTTTAGCTAATGGCAAAATAAATCGTAAGAATATTTAACAAAAAAGTGTCGAATGGAAATTTAAACACATATAAAAATAAAATTTAATAAACAAATTTCTTTTCATAAAATTTGTTAATGAAAGTTAATTTACATATTTTTGACAGGACAAGTCATTGTAAAATAGGTAACTGATGGCGTAAAAAGGCAACAAAAGAAAAAACCGGAAAAAGAAAGTTACCTATTAGTACCAATTGACAAAAAAGGAAACAAGGAGATTTTTACCATCACATATTTATTCACTAAAACCTGTTTTGTTATGAAAAAGTATTACTTTTTAGGGTTGTTTGTTTGCCTGTTGCTCTTGCCAGCGGGGGCTTGGGCACAAACAAGAACGGTTACCGGGAAAGTGACCTCTGCATCCAACGGAGAATCTTTGCCCGGTGTTTCCATCCTCTTAAAAGGAACAACCAACGGAACGGTTTCCGATTTTGAAGGAAACTTCCGGCTCAATGTTCCGGTTCAGGGAGGTACTTTGGTTTTTTCCTTTATCGGTTATCAAACACAAGAAGTACCTCTGACAAAGAAAAATGTTTACAACATCAGTTTGAAAGAAAATGTGACCAAACTGAATGAAGTGGTGGTTTCCGCTTTGGGTTTTAAACAGCAGAAAGACCAGTTAGGAACTGCGATTTCGGTGGTTAACCCAAAAGAAGTTGCCAACTCGGGGGAAGTAAACCTGATCAACGCCTTGACAGCCAAGGCATCCAATGTAAAAATATCGGTGACCAACGGCGACCCCGGAGCCGGTTCCAACATCCGTATCCGCGGAGCCAACACCATTACGGGGTCCAACCAACCACTGATTATTGTAGATGGTGTTCCGGTGGACAATTCCACAACCTACGGGGGAGGAAACAACATTACCGGAGGACGTACGGGCGGTACCTCGCAGCAGTCCCGCCTGAACGACATTAACCCCGACGATATCCAGTCGATCCAGGTACTCAAAGGAGCGGCGGCAGCCTCGCTGTGGGGATCGCGGGCCGCCAACGGGGTCATTGTCATTACTACTAAAAGAGGACGAGCGGGGAAATTGCACATGAGCTATAAGTTTACCAACTCTTTTGATATGGTCAGCCAGCGGATTCCCATGCAAAATACCTGGGGACAAGGCCGTAGTGGCAAATATTCGCCTACCAAATCGGAATCGTGGGGCGATTACATTCCCGACCGTGCCGGCGGCGCCGATGAAGTCAATACTTCTGGAAAACATTTTGTTGCCAAAGACGGAACCATTTATTATCCCATCACCAAGAAGAATTCAAAAGAAACATTTGTGGATGCCAACTGGGATGCCGTCTTCCATACGGGGGTGACCATGCAACATAACCTGAATCTCAGCGGCGGAAATGAGAAAGTGAATTTCTATTTCAGCCTGGGTCGCCTGGACCAAAACGGGATTATCCGCAACTCCTATTACGACCGTACCAACCTGCGGCTGAACACCAACTTCCATATTGTGAAATGGTTAAGCGGGAGTATTAAAGCGGCGTATAACCACGACAATTCCAACCGGATACAACAAAGTTCCAATACCGCCGGACTTATGCTGGGCCTGTTGCGTAACCCGCCCGATTTCGATATCCGCGATTACATTGGCACTTACGTGGATAATTCGGGTACGGAATATCCTTTGCGCCACCGTTCGTACCGTAACTATTTGGGAAGCAGCCAGCACCCTCATTACAACAATCCCTTGTGGACCATTAACGAACAGTTGGCCACATCCAAATTAGACCGGATTATTTTTGTTCCGGAAGTGAACATTATTCCAGTGGAATGGTTACGGTTTACATTACGTGGCGGAGTGGATACTTATGGAGACCACCGGCTTTACTTTTTCCCCGTGGGCAGTGCCGGATCAAGAAATAACGGTACCATGGGCGAAGATGTCATCTGGAATATGGAAACCAACTTTGATGCCATTGCCTTGGGGAATTTTCACCTGACCAAAGACATTTCATTGCAGGCGACGCTGGGGTTCAATGTCAACAACCGTTTGAGAAAATCCAATTATGCCGAACTGAACGGTTTTTTGGTGAATGCACGCAAACATACTACCGACCTGAATACAGCTGCCGAAAATTCCACCATTTCCAATTATCAACGGCAAATTCTGTCGAACAGGGGATACCTCATTCTTTCGTTCCACCTGTTCAACCAATTGTTTGTCACCCTTTCGGGGACAGGAGAAGCAGCCTCCACCATTAAAGGAAACTATTATTACCCCTCGGTGGAAGCAGCTTGGCAGGCCAGTAAAATACTGAACCTTGATCCGGCCAAACTGAGCTTCCTGAAAATCAGGGCTTCCTGGGGAAAAGTGGGAACCCAACCCGGTGCTTACCATTTCCAAAACCTGGCCGAAAGCGGATTTACCTACAGCTCATACAGCGACCCGCTGGACATTGAACTTTTCGGCGGCGGTTTCCGTCTCGATAACAACAAAGGAACGCCCGATCTGAAACCCGAAATCAAAACGGAATGGGAAGCCGGGGTGGACATGCGGTTTTTTAACAACAACCTCACGTTGTCCATGACCTACTATCAAAATCATATCAATGATATTTTGATCAATGTGGGATTGACCACCTCATCAGGTTTTGACACCCAATACGACAATGCGGCCAGCATGCAAAACAAAGGGTTTGAAGCCACACTGGACTATACCATTTTTCATAAAAAAGACTGGAATATAGGGGTCTATGCCAATTTCGGTTTAAACCGCAACAAAGTACTCAGCCTGAAAGGTACCAACACCATTAACCTGAGTCCGGGGGCTTCGGTGAGCTCCAGAGCCATCGTGGGCTATCCTTTGGGTGAACTTTACGGCACGAGTTCCCAAACCGATGCCAACGGCAAATTTATTTTGAATGCCAACGGCTTTCCCATTTTAACCAAAAACCCTGTTCCTTTGGGTGATCCCAATCCCGATTGGCGGGGTGGTTTCGGGTTCCGTGCCCAGTGGAAAAGCATCAGCTTGGACGTACTGTTCGACCATTCGCAAGGTGGCGTTTTCTCACCAAGGACATTATGGGTATTGCGGCGTTTCGGAACCACACAGGAAACGGCCAACCGGATAACCACGACCCAGGATTTGGTGGATTATGCCGGCAAAACCATCCCGGCCGGAACCACCGTCCGTGGAAATGTGGTTGATTTCGGCGGTGGCCCGGTCCTTTTGGATGAATCGTGGTACCGTACCGGCATCGGAGGAGGATTCGGCGACAACCAGGCCTATAACTTTTCCATCAAAGATGCCACCTTCACCAAACTCAAACAACTCTCGCTGAGTTATACACTGAATTCTAAACGGTTTCAGCAAAAATCAAAGCTGAGTTCCATTGTGTTTACCGTTACCGGACGTGATCTGTTCCTGTGGTCTCACATTGAAGGAATTGATCCGGAAGTAAGTCAAACCGGTGTGGGTAATGCCATAGGGCTGGATTACTTTACCAACCCGACCACCCGTTCGGTATTATTCTCCATTGCCGTTAACTATTAAAAACAATTGCCATGAAAACATTAAAATATATCCTATTTGCACTCGGTATCCTTCTGTTGACACCATCCTGCCAAAAGATGGTAGAAGGCATCAACGACAACCCGAATAAAATTACGCCGGGAGATGTACAACCGGAAGATTTTCTTACCGGAACCATCCTGGCCAACAACGTAAGCGAACTGGGGCACCTGGCCCGTATTGCCGGTATGTGGAGCGGACAGCTCATTGGCTTTCAATCATTGTACGCCAATATTTACGGCTACAATATATCCACGGCCGAAATGGTTAGTCCCTGGCATGAAGTATATGTGGGGATGATCCCCAACCTGCGCTACATGCGCCAGGCTGCACCGGAAGACAAACTGCTGACCGGTATTACGGAAGTACTCGAAGCCAACGGTATCGGCACCATGGCCTCGTTGTGCGGCGATGTCCCTTATACACAAATCGATGATCCGGATATAGCAGACCCCGTTTTCGATCCGCAGAAACAGGTGTTTTCTCAACTGATCACCTTACTAGATCAGGCCATTACCGATTTGGGGGCCGCTACCTCCAGAAACCTGCCCAATGATCTTTATTTTGGCGGGAATGCCTCCAAATGGATCGCCGTGGCCTATACGCTTAAAGCCCGTTATTATCTCGATATGAAAGATTATACCAATGCTTATCAGGCGGCACAAAAAGGAATTGCTTCCGCCAGCGGCACCATGAAGTTTACCCCCACCGGCGACCCGAGTATCAAATCCGGAAACAAAAACCTGTTTTATGAAATCATTGCAGGGTCACGTTCCGGAGATATCGGTACGGGAAACAGCTATTTGATGCAATTGCTCGACCCGGCCAATACCAACAGCCGCAACAATGCCAAAACAGATGAAACGGCACGGTTTAAATATTACCAAATCAACGAAAATGATGCCGATGCCAACAAAGGGGTCGCTGCCGAATTTGAACCGCAAAAAATCGTTTCGTATGAGGAAAATACGCTGATCCTGGCCGAATGTGCTGCCAGAACAGTCGATTTTGCCACCGGATTGGGGTATCTCAACCAACTGAGAAGCTATTTGAACTCAGGGGCTTTTTTGAATGCCAACTTTTCCGGGGAACCGCATAAATATGAAGCTTATGTAGCTGCTGATTTTGCCTCCGGAGGTATGCTGAACCCCGATGGAATCGACCCCACCCGGGCCCTGCTTCGCCAAATCATTCAGGAAAGGTATGTTTCGGGCTTCCTTACTTTCATTCCTTTTGATGATGCCAGAAGGTTAAGAAAGGATGACAAAGACCTCGAAGTTCCTTTCCCGCTGAATACCGCTTCGGCTACACAGTATCCCGAACGTTTCCCTTATTCGGAAAGCGAACTGAATTCCAATTCCAATGCCCCGGAAGACCCGGGAATCTATGCCGTTACACCGGTCAACCAATAAGGGATGAATCCGGCTTTCCTGAAAAGACCCATTTGTTGTCTTTTCAGGAAAGCCATTTTATCGTCCGATGGTTTTTCCCTTGTTTTCCATGAGGTTTATCAGAAAAGAAAGTATGGAAAACGGGGAAAGAAAGTGTAATTTTTCTTATTCAACCGGCAGCCGGTCAAACAGAAGACCGGCTGCTTTTACCCCTTTCAACTTAACAACGGCCTTGGCCGTCCCTACAATTCCACACCCATGAAATTTATCAAAACAGACAACATGCCCCGAAGTAACGGCCACTATTCCCAAGTAGTGGAACACAACGGAATGTTATTCCTTTCGGGACAACTACCCATAGATCCTGTGTCAAAAAAGATTCCGAAAAGCATTGAGGAACAGACAAAACAAGCTCTGTCCAACGTGGCCCTGCTATTGCAAGAAGCAGGGAGCGACATAAACAAAATACTCCAAATGCGGGTTTACATTTCCGATATCCGTTTGTGGGACAGGGTTAATAATGTGTATAAAGCATTTTTCGGAGCGCATAAACCGGTACGTGTCGTGGTGCCTGTGAACACATTGCATTTCGGATGTTTGATAGAAATTGAAGCAATGGCCGCTGTATAAAACAGCTCCGTAAACTTGTTTGAAAAATCAAAAAAACAATTGATATGAAAAGAAATATTTTCAGAATGTTGCCTATGCTGATGGCTTTCGTGCTGACCACACCCCTCGTTGCCCAAAGCACCATCGAACCGCCGGCCCGGTTTTTCGGGTTTCAACCCGGTGCCAACCGTCAACTGTTGACTTACGAACAGTCCATCGATTATTTTAAACTGCTGGATCAACATTCCGACCGGCTCAAACTGGTACGTATCGGCACCAGCCCCATGGGCAAACCCATGTACATGGCATTGATTTCCAATGCGCAAAACATCGCCCGTTTGAACCAACTGAAAGAAATCAACAAACAGCTGGCCATCAACCCCCATCTGACACCGCAACAGCGGCAACAAATGATCCGGAACGGACGCGTCTTTATTTATGCCACGCTGTCCATGCATTCCAGCGAAGTGGGACCTTCACAGGCCGCACCCCTCATTGCCTACCAACTTATTACCACCCGCGACAGCGCCATACGCTCGTGGCTCGACAAGGTGGTGTACATGATGGTGCCTTGTCACAACCCCGACGGTATGGACATGGTGGTAAACAACTATTTGAAATACCGCGGGACACCGTACGAAGGGGCGACTTTGCCGGGGGTATACCATAAATACGTAGGCCATGACAACAACCGCGACTTTGTGAATCTTACCCAAACCGACACCAGGGCCATTGCTGCCGTTTACGATACGGTTTGGTACCCCCAGGTGATGGTCGAAAAACACCAAATGCGTTCGGTGGGCCCCCGCTACTTTGTACCGCCGCCCACCGATGCCATTGCACAGGTGATTGACGCCAACCTGTGGAACTGGATGAAAATCTTCGGCAGCAACATGATCGAAAAAATGA
>CAYYRE010000120.1:0-7659 GCA_964473895.1 uncultured Lentimicrobiaceae bacterium
TGCAAAGCTAAAAATAAATGCACATGAAATTTTTTCATTCGAAATGACACACAGACGAATGAAAAAATTTTATGGGAAAGCGAAGCGGTTCCCCCTGTAAAAAAAGATTTTGCCCTAAAGATAAAATGCAAAATCTTTTTTTACGGGGGAAATGTACCTGTTTTCAGGTGTTGGAACGGAAGCGTAGAAAAACAAGAGGTTTTTGCTTTGCATGGGTACTAACAGGTAAATTTTCCCGGTTATAATAAAACAGGCTTTTGGGTGTTATTATTTCATAAATTTGCTCTTTACCAAGAGAAATAGATGCAAAGTATTGAATTCCGGCAGATCGACAAATATTTTGGTAACCAACGGGTGTTGGATCAGGTGAGTTTTACTGTTGGTGCGGGTAGTGTAACGGGACTGTTGGGGCCTAACGGGGCCGGTAAAACCACGTTGATGAAAATCCTTACCGCTTATATCCCGCCCGATGGTGGGACGGCTTTCGTGCAAGGGGCCGACGTACAGAAAGATGCTTCTAAAATCAGAAAGCAGGTGGGCTATCTTCCGGAAAACAACCCTTTGTATCCCGAAATGTATGTGAGAGAATACCTTGGTTTTGTTTTGAAAATGTACCATTTTACCGGTTCTGTGAAAAAGCGTTTGGACGAAGTGGTTGAATTGACCGGTCTTTTGCCCGAACAACACAAAAAAATCGGAGCGCTGTCCAAAGGTTTCCGGCAACGGGTAGGGCTGGCACAGGCACTCATCCATGATCCTCCGGTATTGATTTTGGATGAACCTACCACCGGGCTCGACCCCAACCAGCTTGCCGGTATCCGGTCGGTGATTGCCGCATTGGGTAAAGAAAAAACCATCCTGTTGTCCACACACATTATGCAGGAGGTGGAAGCGGTGTGTGACCGGGTGGTTATTTTAAACAAAGGGAAAATTGTGGCCGATGGTGCCGTGGGCGCGCTTTTGCCCAAAGCATCTGCCGCCCGAAGTTATCGTCTGGAAATTAAGGAAAAGGTTTCCGAAGAACTTTTCAGCCCGCTGGAAGGCCTTTCCTTTGCTGAAAACCTTTCGGGAAATGTTTGGGAGCTGCATTTTGAGACAAACCGCGATGTCAGGGAAAATATTTTCCGGTTTGTTGTAACCCGTAACCTGACTTTGTTGTCGTTTTCCATAAGCCGCGAAAACCTCGAAGATGTTTTCCGTTCGCTGACGCGGGAAGAAGCGGCAGGATAGTGTTTCCCTTTTCTATAGTTTGCCGTACTGCCGGTTTGGATATTTGCCTTTCATTTTATACAGAAACTTTGCGCATCAAAAACTTCTTCATGCACGGAATCATTTCAAGTTTCGCCTCCATAAAAGAAGCCATTAAGGAAAAAACAGACGGGTATTTCGTGTTCATTAACAATGGTTTATTAAAAGACTTTACTTCCGGATGCCGGGTTTTATCCCTAAGGATTCATACCATTGATTATCTTTGCAAACAAAAACAAAAAGGCCGTGGATATTTTAGAAAAATTGGAAACCCTTAAAAACCGGTGGGAAGAGATTGCAGAGCAGATGAGTGATCCTTCCGCTATGGCAGACATGAAACGTTTTGTCAAGCTGAACAAGGATTATAAAGAGCTTGAACCTGTGGTGAAAGCTTACAAAGAATACAAAAACCTGCTGGGGAATATTCAAAATGCCAAAGAGATGCTGGCCACGGAAAAAGACCCGGAATTTCGTCAAATGGCCAAAGAGGAGTTGGAAGAACTTCAGCCGAAAATAAAAGAAATGGAAGAGCAAATCAGGCTGTTGCTCATCCCCAAAGATCCGCAAGATGGAAAAAATGCCGTGATGGAAATCCGTGCCGGTACCGGTGGGGATGAAGCCTCCATTTTTGCCGGTGACTTGTTCAGGATGTACCAGAAATATTGTGAAAACCGTGGCTGGAAAGTGGATGTGGTAGAACTGAACGAAGGCACTGCCGGAGGCTTTAAAGCCATTGTTTTTAATGTGATAGGCGAAGGGGCTTACGGTACGTTGAAATTTGAATCGGGCGTGCACCGCGTGCAACGGGTTCCCAAAACCGAAACCCAGGGACGGATTCATACTTCGGCCGCTTCGGTAGTCGTGCTGCCCGAAGCCGATGAATTTGATGTGGAACTCAACGAAAAAGATATCCGTAAAGATACCTATTGCTCTTCGGGTCCCGGCGGCCAATCGGTCAATACAACCTATTCGGCCATCCGGCTTACCCATATTCCCACAGGCATTGTAGTAACTTGTCAGGATGAAAAATCACAAATCAAGAATCTCGCCAAGGCCATGAAAGTATTGCGTACAAGGCTCTACGAACGCGAATATACCAAGTACCTCGAAGAGATGTCTTCCAAGCGCAAAACCATGGTCTCCACCGGCGACCGGTCGGCAAAAATCAGAACATACAACTGGCCGCAAGGCCGCGTGACCGATCACCGTATCGGGTTGACTTTGTATAACCTGCAGGCTATTATCGATGGGGATATTCAGGAATTGATCGATAAATTGCAGATGGCCGAAAATGCCGAAAGGCTCAAAGAAGAATTTGAATAACACGCCATGACCTACGAAGAACTGTATGAACAGATAAAAGAAAAACGATCGTTTCTTTGCGTGGGGCTCGATACGGATAAAAATAAAATACCGGCCCATTTGCTGCTCGAAGAAGATCCGCAGTTTGCTTTCAACCGTGCCATCATAGATGCCACTTTGGATTATGCCATAGCCTATAAACCCAATCTTGCTTTTTACGAAGCCGAAGGGGCGGCAGGGTGGGAAAGCCTGCGCAAAACCGTGGCTTATATCCGCCACAAAGCGCCTGCTGCTTTTATTATTGCCGATGCCAAACGCGGCGATATTGGCAATACCGCTGCCCTGTATGCCCGTGCTTTTTTTGAAACACTCGATGTGGATGCCATTACCTTGTCGCCCTACATGGGACGTGATACTGTGGAGCCTTTTTTGTCATTCGATGGCAAATGGGCTATCTTGCTTGCCCTGACCTCCAATGATTCTGCTGTTGATTTTCAGTATTTCGAAGATAAAAGTGGCCTGAAACTTTTCGAAAAAGTAATCAAGAGTTCCCGGCGGTGGGCATCTGAAAAAAAGTTGATGTATGTGGCAGGGGCCACGCGGCCTCACGAATTGGGCCGGATCAGGCAACTGGTACCCGATCATTTTTTGCTCGTACCGGGCATTGGTACCCAGGGAGGTAGCCTCGAAGAAGTGGCTCGGTACGGCATGAACAACCGTTGCGGGTTGCTGGTCAATGTTTCGCGTGCCATTTTATATGCTTCCGGCGGAAAAGATTTTGCCGACCGGGCGGGAGAGGCCGCAAAGGCCTTACAGCAGAAAATGGATAACCTGCTGAAAACATTTGAGGTGGTATAAAACAAAAGATTAAAATCCCAGTGCTTCGTCCACCAAAATAATGGTGATACGGTTTTTGTCATCGGTTTTTTTGATGACCACAAAAACACTCTGGATGTTTTGTACTGTGTACCGCTGTTCTTTTTTCAGAGAAAAAGCTTTTTTGTTGACACGTTCCACATTTTTGGGAGCTACCACCTCTTCGATCCGCCGGAAACCGGCTTCCACATCCGGAACTATTTTGTTCTTGCCCACAATGAGCAAAACTTTTTTCGGTCCGTACGCCTGGGCGGCCACACGGTTTCCTGCTCCATCCACATTGACAAGATAACCCGAACGGGTGATGGCATTGGAACTCGAAACAAAAATATCGGCCGTAAGGCCTTTGCGCCGCCGGATCACATTTTCTTCCATGGATATGCCTTCTTCATATTGGTCGTACAGTACAAAATGGCTTTGCCGGCGCAACCAGTCGAGCAACCCGATCTGTTGAACGGTGACCGAGCCACCCAATCCCACCGATGAAACATGCGCAAAAAAAGGTTGGGCTGCTTCGAGCGCTTCGGCCGCATTTTTCACGGTAATCACGCGAAAGCCGTGGGCTTTTAAGTTTTCAATGGTCTGTTGCATGGGGGTGTATTTCAAGAATAGGTTAAAGTTTATCAATATTTTTTTCCAAAAGATACTGGATGTCTTTTTTGTGATTGTCGTTCAGTATCAGGTCGTAACGTATTCTGGCACATAGCCGTGCCAGCTGTTTGGATAACTCTTCCGACTCAAGGGGCGTTATTTTATGGTCAAAAGCCACTTTTTTAACGGCCTCAATCAAATGGGTATATTCATTCAATACCTCATGGCTGGCAATAATGGAAATCTTATGTGTTAAAAACTCCAATGTTACCAGGTCTTTTTCTGAAATTTTTCCGGCGGAAATGATCTGTTCAATAAAGTTGATCAAATCCATGTAAAGTTCCGATTTCAGGTTAAATACCTTTACCCGTTGTTCTTTTTGCAGTTCCACCTCACTTTGTTTGCTGATCAGTGCTGCGGTAACCGACAGGGTGGCAATGGTTCCCAGAACAATCAACACAATTTCCTGTGCATACGGGTCTTTCACCATATTAAAATAAGCCATTCTTAGAAAAAGGTAACCTGTCAGAAAAGTAACAATTGTTACCAGGAAGTATTTGAGGCTGTTTTGCATAAATCTGTATTTGAGCTAATTAAAACAAAGATTAAGGCAAATATACATGAAATTCTTTCATTCGAAATTTACAAACAGGCGAATGAAAAAATTTTATGGGAAAGCGAAGCAGTTCCCCTTGTAAAAAAAGATATTTATTTGCTGATTGATCAAGTTATAAAGGCATACTTTGTTTTGTAAACTTTAAACAACTTCACTTTATCTTTATGGCAAAATGGTTTTTTTTACAGGGGAAAAATACGAAATCTGACAGACTTCTTTTTTTGTTTTTGGGCTGCTTTCCCGCAAGAATTTTCCGGGCCTTTTGTTGTAGTTCCCCGAAACCGTTTCGGGCGTGGATGTCCGAAATCCAGAATCCATTTCCATTATTTTCACGAAATAGATGGCCGGATAAGAAAATTTTTATTACTTTTGAATTGGTAATACCACCAACCGGCAATATTATGACAGAAAAATTATTAAAACCGATTACCACCGAAAGCCTGAAACAGGTTTTTGTAGCAAAGTTTGAAGAACTTATCCTATCCGGAAAGATATCCATAGGCGAAACATTGCCATCGGAAAGGGAGCTGGCGGCAAAATTAAAAGTCAGCCGCCCTGTGGTTCATGAAGGGCTGTTGGAATTGTCCTTGCGGGGCCTGGTTACCATCAGACCCCGGTCGGGTACTGTGGTGAACGATTTCAGAAAAGAGGGCGCTATTCCCCTTTTGCTTTCGCTGATGAATTATCACGGGACTTTAGATCCCAAAATCCAGCAGGACATCCTCGATATGAGGATGCTGTTTGAGAACGAAATGGTTCGTCTCGCCGCACGCAACCGTACCGAAGAGCAACTGGCACAATTGGAAGAAATTATTCGGACAGAGGAAACGATGCCTGCGCAAAATTTTGAGGAAACGGCAAAAATTGATTACCGGTTCCATCAAGTCATAGCCGTTGCTTCCGGAAATTTTATTTATTCCCTGTTGCTTAATTCGTTCCGGGATATTTATCTTCATCTTTCCACCTTGTTTTTTTCGGAAACAGAAGTTTGTCCTGTTGTTTTTGATGCCCATCGCAATATTGTAGAAGCCATCCGGAATCACCAAGAGAAAGAAGCCGTTGTCCTGATGACCCGTTTGCTTCTTCACGGGGCCAAACATTTGGAATCCACCATTAGAAAAAATCAAAAAGAAAAACTGGGTAAACCGGCTTTTTTATGAGCTGAAATTTAAAAATCGTAATCAAGGATATCATGGAAACTTTATTGCAAATCCCCAAACTCAAAGAGCCCAAAAAGTTGAGCCCCCGCATTCAGTGGTTGCGTGACTATTATTTTTCGGGTAACCGCCGTAAATGGAACAACGAATTTACGGCCTGGACCACCGGAACACCCTGGGATATTCAGTACGACGAACTGACGTATTACATCGTACCGGAAACATATGCTTTCATGGAAACTTTCAGATCCTCCATGAAACAGGCTGCCCGTAAGGTAGAAACACCGGATGACTTTTTCCAATGGACGCTGCCTGAACGCAAAGCCTGGTTTGTAAAAGAAACCATCGTCAATCATGTACCGCAGGAAATTCTTCCCGGCGACCTGATAGCCGGTGCACGTTTTAACCTGATGACTTCCATGTGTTGGAATGAAAAGGAAGCCAAAGCGGTGGATAAGCTCATTTACGGTAAAAACGGCTCCCGTGCCAAAATGAAATGGTTTCACGATCATGGTTACGGAAATGCCGGTGCCACCTCGGGACACATTATCCCCGGGTACGACCGGATACTGCGCATCGGCTGGAAAGGTATTTATGCGGAGCTCAAAGATTTTTATGACAAATTACCGGAAGAAGAAAAAAGCGGCCCCAAAGGCGGCCAACTTCGCGCTATGATGACTGCTGCTACCATGCCCCGTGACCTCGCTGAAAAATACAGCTTACTTTGTCGCCGAAAAGCAGAAAATGAGCAAGATACAAACCGTAAAAACGAGCTACTGCAGATGGCCGGAAACCTGAAAAGAGTTCCGTGGGAACCGGCCGAAACCTTCTGGGAAGCCATGCAGGCACTCTGGCTTACCCACATGCTGGTGATGAGCGATGAAAACTATCCCGGGCCGGGGGTGTCTTTCGGACGAATTGACCAATACCTGTTTCCCTATTGGCAAAAATCACTATCCGATGGAATGAATAGAGAATTTGGCAAAGAAATTATGAAAACTTTTTGGATACATGCCAACACTGCTTATGATGCACTCATCCGTGTGGGAGCCAACCAGGGAATCACGGCCGGTTACGGACAACTTATTACCTTGTCGGGAATGGGCCCCGGTGGAAAAGATATGACCAACGACCTGACTTATGCCATGCTGGAAGTTATCGACGAATTATCACCTATTTTGGAACCCAAACCCAATGTGAGGTTGCACCGGAACTCACCCGAAAAATTACTGGATAAACTTATTGATATGATTTCCAGTAGCCAGGGGTCCCCTTTTCTGTTGAATTTCGATGAACGTTCCATGGCCGGTCTGATGCGGGAGGCAAAAAAAGGTAAATTCGAAGAATTAATCACCAAGGCCAATGTTTTTGATTATGCACCGGTGGGCTGTCTCGAAAATACCATGACCGGCAATGACCGTTCGGGAACGGTGGACAACAACCTAAACCTGCTGAAGGCTGTGGAATTGGCTCTAACGGGTGGAAAAGACTTGAATGTTTTTGTGGATCCCATCACCGGCAAAAAAGAAAAAATCAAACAGGATGGCCCCAAAACCGGCAATGCCGAAAAGTTTAAAACATGGGAAGCCTTCAGGCAGGCTTACATCCGGCAAACGGAATTTATTGTTAAAAAAATAGTGGATCTCTATGAAATTTCTGAATCCATCCGTGCAAAATATATTCCAACCCCTTATCTTTCGTGTCTTGTGAAAGGATGTGCCGAAAAGGGGATGGATGTTACACAAGGTGGGGCCGAAATCAGTTTTACCACCATCGAAGCGGTAACGTATGCCACCACCGTCGATTCGTTGCTTGCCATCAAGTACCTTGTCTTTGACAAAAAACTGGCCACCATGGCTGAACTCATCA
>CAYYRE010000120.1:7759-9540 GCA_964473895.1 uncultured Lentimicrobiaceae bacterium
GCCATCAAGTACCTTGTCTTTGACAAAAAACTGGCCACCATGGCTGAACTCATCAAAGCGTTGAAAGCCAACTGGAAAGGATATGAAGTGTTGCAGGCCAGGGCAAAATACAAAACGCCCAAATACGGCCGCGATGATGATGAAGCCGATGCCATGGGACGCTTTGTGATGGAAACATGGACCAACGAAGTTTGGAAATACAAAACAAGGTCAACCCATCGGCAGTTTCGCCCCGGCATGCTGAGCTGGAACTATTGGGTGGGCGATGGATATGTGTTGGCCGCCAGCCCCGATGGCCGCGAAAAAGGTCAGTTTTTATCCAATGCCATTTGTCCGACCAACGGTGCCGATATCAACGGACCTACTTCCAACACCAACTCCGTTGGTAAAGTACTCGGCGGACGAACCGAAACAGGCGATTATGAAGATTTTGTCAATTTTGTTTCCAACGGTACCAGTCATACCATAACGTTTAACCCTTCTTTAATCAAAGACAAAGAACACAAACAGAAGTTTAAAGCCTTTTTAAAAGGGTATGTGGAAAACGGCGGGACCGCCTTGCAAATCAATGTGCTTGACCCGGACATGTTGCGCGATGCCCAAAAACATCCGCAAAACTACCGCCATTTGCTGGTACGTGTTACCGGCTACAACGCCTACTTTACTTCCATTGGCCGCGAGTTGCAGGATGAAATCATAGCCCGGATCAGTCACGAAAATATGTAATGTTAAAAATGGCTGAAAACAAAACCATAAAAGGACGGCTGTTGGAAATCCAGCGTATGTCCACCGAAGACGGTCCGGGCATTCGTACCACCATCTTTTTGAAAGGATGTTCCTTGCGCTGTTCATGGTGTCACAATCCGGAAAGCATTTCTCCCAAACCGCAAATACAGTGGCTATCGGCCAACTGCATAGGATGCCAGCTTTGTGTGGAAGCTTGTCCAAACCATACTTTGTCTTACCGCAACCATCAGATTGTTATCGATAGAAATTTATGCCGGTCTTGTGGAATTTGTGTGGAAGAGTGTCCGACCGGTGCACTTGAGCTTATGGGACAGGACGTTTCGGTGGAACAAGTGGTGCAGGAAGTATTAAAAGACAAAGCCTATTTTGAGAAATCCGGCGGTGGTATCACCGTTTCGGGAGGCGAACCGGCCCTGCAAGCCGTTTTTGTGGCTGAATTTTTGAAGAAAATGAAAGATAACGGCATTCATACGGCTTTGGATACCTGCGGGCTGGTACCGGCAGCAGCCTATGAAAAAATATTGCCTTATACCGATTTGCTGCTTTACGACATCAAAGAAATCAACAGCAGTAAACACAAGGAATTTACGGGAAGTGGCAACGAAAAAATCCTCAACAACCTGCTGACCATCTCCGAGTGGATAAAAATACACGGTACACCCAAAGAGCTGTGGATACGAACTCCCATCATTCCTGATGCTACTGCCACCGAAGAAAATATTGCCGGCATTGGCAAATTCCTCGCCGAAAACGATTTGCAACCTGACCGGTGGGAACTGTGTGCTTTTAACAATTTGTGTAACGACAAATACCTCCGCCTCGGACGAAAGTGGACTTTTGAAAAATACGGGTTGATGAAAGCTGATGACTTGGATTATCTTACGGCTATTGCCCGTAGGTCGGGAGTCGACCCTGAAGTGGTGGTGTGGACAGGTTCTTCAAAATCCGAAGAAGAAATAACCGTAAAAAAAGGAAACGAACCCAAACCGGTGGACTACTGTCGCATTACCGGCCTGACGGAGGAAGAATAACTA
>CAYYRE010000121.1:0-9450 GCA_964473895.1 uncultured Lentimicrobiaceae bacterium
CCGGAAACTTGGAAAAAGTCGTCAGCGGTGAAAAAATAGGGACGCTGGTACATTCCTAATTGTCCCGGACAAAAACAAAAAAGTCTTAGCTTTCGCGTTGGGCCGCATAAGCCCTCCATTTGTCGATCACCGTTTGCATGTCTTCAGGAAGTGCCGAGGAAAAACGCAACGTTTCTCCCGTGGCAGGATGCACAAAACCAAGCGTCATGGCATGCAGCGCCTGGCGGGGTAACAGCTTAAAACAATTTTTAACAAATTGTTTGTATTTTGTAAAAGTGGTGCCTTTCAGTATCATATCGCCACCGTAACGGGCATCGTTAAACAAAGGGTGCCCCAGATACCGGAAATGTGCCCTGATTTGATGTGTCCTTCCCGTTTCCAAACGGCATTCCACCAAGGTAACATACCCCAGAGGCTCTACCACACGAAAATGGGTAACGGCCGGTTTGCCGTACGAACCATCCGGAAAAACGGTCATCTGACGGCGGTCTTTGGGATGGCGGCCAATATTTCCCTCAATGGTTCCTTCTTTCTCATCAAAATCGCCCCATACCAGCGCCTGATATTTCCGTTCCACCGTATGATCAAAAAACTGCTTGGCCAGTTTTGTCTGGGCCACTTCGTTCTTTGCCACCAACAACAACCCGCTGGTGTCTTTGTCGATCCGGTGCACCAAATAGCCAAAACCGTTTTCCACATCCTTTGCTCCTTTTTTACGAAAGTAACCGGCAAGTGCATTCAACAAGGTACCGTTGTAATTGGCATGCGCCGGGTGGACCACCATACCGGCCGGTTTGTTCACCACGATGACATCACGGTCTTCGTACACCACTTCCAACGGAATCTCTTCGGGCACAATCTCGGTATCGCGCGGAGGATGCGAAAGGACCACCGAAATAATATCGCCCGGCCTGACTTTGTAATTGGATTTCACCGGCTTGTCATTCACCAAAATAGTCCCTGCCTTAGCCGCCGTTTGTATCTTATTGCGCGAAACATTGATGATCCGGTTGAACAAAAACTTATCAATACGCAGGGCCTCTTGTCCGGGGTCAACCACAATCCGGTGATGTTCATATAATTCCTGGCCGTCTTCGGTTACAAGATAAGGCGTTTTGTTTTCCATCCTTAGTGTTTTACAATAAATTTTACCGTGTATGCCTGCTGCCCCAAACGAAGCCGTAAAAGATACAGACCATTTTGTAACATACCGGTATTCAAGCTATTTTGCACCATCTCTTTCCGCAAAACAAGCCGTCCCATCAAATCGTACACTGCTACCGTGGCCGGATGTTGTCCGGTGATCGAGATACCCGAAACAAACAGGCGGGTATTGGCCGGATTGGGGTATAATGTCAACCGCGGGGCTTGTTTCTTTTTTTGCGATGACATGCCGAGAATCATATCCTGCCCCACCACCGGACGCAAAAGCAAAGCACCGTGAAAAGCCGTTTGAAACCATCCCCCATCGGCAAAATAAAAAATATTTTGCGAGGCATCGTGATTGGCATCAAACCCGACGTTCAGGCTTTGGTCCTGTTGGCGGTAGCCCACATAAACAGTACCGGAAACGAGCAACGCCGTATCCAGTTTGTACGTTGTAAAAGGATAAAGCCCCTCTTCCACCTGCACTTTTTGATTATCCTGCCGGTAAATCACTTCACCGGGTTTCCCGTTATTGTCGCGCCAAACCATGAGGTCAAAAAACGGCAAAGGTCTTCCGGCGGTTTGATTAAAATAGATTCGCACGGCCCGCAGGGTATCCGGTACTTTCAGCCGGAAGCGGCAGGCCAGTTCGGCACCGGCCGGTTCTAAAGTATAACCCAATTCGGGGGTTCCATCATCATAGGCATATTCGTTATAAAAACCCTGACGGTAAACCATGGAATCTACCAACGGCGGAGAAACCGACGAATCGCTGATATAATGTTTGATTAAATAGGAAGTAGTATCGCGGTCGTAATCCAGCGAAAAAAGGCTGTTGACCGGCGGGCAGGCCTGCGCCGCACCGCAAGAACCATTGCATTGTTGAAAACCCACGGCATAAAACGGCGACAAAGGACAATTCCCGCCATCATAACCATACGAAAACGAACCGTTTACCTGACTAACTTTGTAATAATAATGAATAGTATGTTGTTCCTTGTCAAGATTGGCAATATACACCTGAAAACCGGGTCGCAACGAGTTGGTCGGATCAGAACGGTATTGCCGGTAAGGCATTTCGGTATAGGTTTTTAAGAAAATAGGGTTCGTACCCGAAAAAACAATGGCACGATGGGTGGTATCACCGGCCGACCTTCCACGGTTTAAATAAACATAATCCAGATTCCATTCATCCACATTGCTTTGCCAGCTCGGGTTTATGCTGTTGGCAATGCTGGCGTAATTATAAAAACGAAACTGAAAACCTTTGAAAAAGAAACCGGCATCACGCAACGGTACCATGACCTGCACAAAATCCTTCCCATATTTTTTTTGAAAATCCTTCAACGACATCCCCGGAACTTTCCACACCGTTTTCCATACCGTTTCGGGAACAAACACCGAATCGCAAGGGAACAGCAAGCTGTCGTCCCAAACCAGTGTCCGGTAATTGACCAAATAAAAGTTGGTATCGCAGGGCGGCTGGGCATGCAAGGTATCGCCGGGGTGCAAAGTATCCTGCGGACCATTTAAAAACAAATTGGCAGAAACCCAAACCGAATCGATATGCGAAAAAACCGTATCCCCCGTTCGCTTGCGAAAAGCCAGCACCAACGAATCGCCCTCTTCCGGCGCATCTCCCATTCCTTGCGGTTGATAATAAAAGCTGAGGTAAACCGAATCGGCAGGAGACAGTTTTTGTGCCAAAGGCAAAAAAACCGAATCCATCCGCAGGGGTTGCGATGTTAACCGGTCGGCAATAAAAGGAACCGTTTTGGCATCCGGATAAATATTACCGGTTGAATCCAACGCATCAAATGTGGCAACACCCTGATCGGGTGGCAAATAACAAAAACTGTTGTTCACAAAAACCGACTGATCCACCCATTGCCGGGCATCGGGATAAATCCGCGAGTTCCTAAAATTTTCAAAAAAAGGCAAAGCCAACAAAGCCCTTTTTCCGGCAGCCTTAAAAACCGGTTTGTTTTTTAAAGCGATATAAGCCTGCTGCACCACGCGATTGGAGGGTAAACCAGTAAGCCGCTCCTGTGCATGTACTACCGGCCAGGCAGCCAACCAAAGAAACAGTATGACCCAACGCCTGATCATGGTGCGTGTGTTTGAAGTGTAGAAACCGTATCCTGGTTTACCTGCAGCGAATCTGTTGCCGTAGTATCCGACAGCATCTGCTGAATATAACTTTTAAAATCGAAGTTCTCGTCCGAACGGTACCAGATATCCACCGGCGCTCCCATTTCAAGCAAGGTACGGCTTCGATAGGTCGGTTCGGTTTTAAAAACCCGTGCATGTACCGTATCCTCACCATCCAAAAAGTACTCTTTTCCCACATTCAGTGAAGCATAGTGCAAGGCATTGTGTGCCTGTGTCCTTTTCTCCCCTATAATAAAAGGAAGAGGAACCGGGGTCGGATGGTTTCCTTTACCCACCACCAGACCAATGGCCGTTCCTTTCGGAATCTCGGTACCAGATTCGATGGGTTCGCCGTTGATCAACTGGTCGATCACCGCATTTTTGGCAAAATAATCCACATATTGTAAGTTCTGTACCCGTAATCCTTTCCCTTCGAGCAGGACAAGTGCCTGACGCAAGGAGAGGTTTCGCAAGTCGGGCATCTCCACCATTTCGGGGGTTTTTGCCACAATGGTCAGATAAATGTGGCGCCCTTGCTTGACTTTGGCTCCCGGCAAAGGATTTTGCATCACCACCGACCCGGGTGCACGATGTACATCATATATCGAATCGATGATCAACAGGTCAAAATACCGTTGATAACCCTTCTGCTCGAGCTCCGGCAATGTTTTACCACTAAAATCCGGAACAAGATACACCTGTCCGTGACGGGTAAAAACATCCAAAAACTTAAAAATACCCCAAATCAAAACCAGCGTTAAAACAATGGAAATCAGAAAATGAAGGTAAAATTTCTTTTGTCCCAAAAAATAGAAAAAACCCATGTTTGATTTTTTAACCGAAATATGCGTTTCAATGGCTTTAAACTTTAACTTTGTTGTGCCATTTTTATTGTATAACTGGCGACAAAGGTAAAAATTATTGGCAAGGAAAACGAAGAAATTCCTGCCGGTTACAAAAACAGAAAACACTTCACCATGAAAAACATAGCCGTAGTCTGTGGAGGCCATTCGGGAGAATTCGAGATTTCCATGGCCAGCGGGAAAATTGCCTGCCAACACATTGACCGCCAAAAATACACACCCTGGCTCATTGTCATTGAAAAACAAAACTGGTACCACCTTTCGGAAAGCGGGGAAAAATTTCCGGTGAACAAAAGCAACTTTTCCCTTGCCATGAAAGGACAAACCATTCGCTTTGACGGAGTGTTCAATGCCATTCACGGCACCCCCGGTGAAGATGGTAAGCTTCAGGGATACTTCGACCTGCTCAACATCCCTTACACTTCCTGCGGTGTGGACATCTCTGCGTTGAGTTTTAACAAATTTTTGTGTAACCGTTTTATCCGCTCCTTTGGCATTCAGGTGGCCGCTTCTTTTTCCTTTTTGCGTGGCGAAACCATTGATAAAGAAAAAGTTATTCGAGAATTGAGATTGCCACTCTTTATCAAACCTTCGGCCAGCGGCTCCAGTGTCGGTGTCTCCAAAGTAAACCGGCCCGAAGATTTTGAACCGGCTGTGGAAGAAGCCTTCCGGACCGACCGGCGTATCCTCATCGAAGAAGCCCTCCTGGGCCGCGAACTGGCTTGCGGCTTGATGAAAAAAGGCAACGAATTGCTGGTCTTCCCCATCACCGAAATCATTACGCAAAGCGACTTTTTCGACTACGAAGCAAAATATTCCGACGGCAAAACCCGTGAAATCACCCCGGCTCCCTTACCGGAAGAAACCGAGACCGACATCAAAACACTTTCGGCCATGCTTTACCGCCAAATGGATTGCAACGGTTTTGTACGCTTCGACTATATCCTCACCGAAACCGGACTCTATTTCCTGGAACTGAACTCCATTCCCGGCATGTCCGAACACAGCCTTATCCCCCAGCAGGCAGAAGCTTTCGGCCTTACACTGAAAGAGCTGTTTACCTGGACGGTGGACAATCTGTTTTTATAACCCTTTCCGGACTTCCCCGTTTCAACCATCATTGTTTCAGACATTACCGTTTCCCGGATTGCCGTTTTAGCCATCACTGCTTCAGGCGTCTCCGTTTCAGGCGTCTACTCTCCGTTTCAGGCGTCTTCGCCTGAAATAATCAAAAAACAATCCGGAACAACATACTGTTTTACAATACCTTAACCCCACTACCAACTATCCCTGACGAAAACAGTGAATAAAATTCACACCACATCAATATGTTTTGTATTAAATTTTCCTTTTATTTGTCCTTTGGTAAACAAGCAAAAAAGCATTATGAAACAGCGTTATTCCATTGTGAAGGGAACAGGGAAATATATTCCCACCCAAATTGTACGGAACGAAGATTTCCTGGACCACAAATTTTATGATGAAAAAGGGGAGAAATTTGAAACCGATACCCGCGAAATCGTTGAAAAATTTGTCAATATTACCGGGATTCGCGAACGCCGCTATGTAACGGATGATTTGGTAGCCTCCGACATGGGCTATTTTGCTGCCAAAGACGCTTTGGAATCTTCAGGTATTGACCCCGAAAGCCTCGATTACATCATCTTTGCCCACAACTTCGGCGATGTACCGGCACACAACCGTCACACCGATTTGGTTCCGGCACTCGCTTCCCGTGTAAAACATAAACTGGGGATAAAAAACCCGCGAACAGTGGCTTACGACCTGCCTTTCGGATGCCCCGGATGGGTACAGGGCATGATCCATGCCAATTATTTTATCCGTTCCGGTGATGCCTCACGTGCTTTGATCATTGGTGCCGATACCCTGTCGCGCATTTGTGACCCGCACGACCGCGACAGCATGATTTATGCCGATGGCGCCGGAGCTACCATTGTGGAAGCCTATGAAAGTGACGAACCGGTAGGCATCCTTTCGCACGTTACCCGTTCCGACACCCTGGAACACGCCTTTGAACTCTGGATGGATAAATCGTATGACCCCAAATATACCGGCAACGAAGTCTACCTGAAAATGTACGGCCGCAAACTTTATAACTATGCACTGACCCATGTACCCTCTACGGTAAAAGAAAGCATCGATAAGGCAGGCCTCGACATACATGATATCCAAAAAATCCTGATACACCAGGCCAACGAAAAAATGGACGAAGCTATCATCACCCGGCTTTTCAGACTCTACGGTATGAAAAGCTACCCCAAAGAATTGGTCCCCATGACCATTTCCTGGCTGGGCAACAGCTCCGTGGCCACCGTACCGACCCTGCTCGACATCCTCCTGAAAAACGAAATGGAAGGACAAGAACTCCATCCGGGCGACCACATCGTTTTTGCTTCCGTTGGCGCCGGATTGAACATCAACTCCATCGTTTATAAGTTTCCCGAAAAATAAGCACTGGCAGCGATTACAACATCTCCGCACCGGGCGAAACAACCACCGGTCCCGCCGGGTTCCAGTCGATTTCGCCCATGCCGTTACGGCGCAGGATGTCATTGGTCTTCGAAAAATGACGGCAGCCGAAAAACCCTCTGTTGGCCGAAAATGGCGAAGGGTGCGGCGCTTTCAGCACGTAATGTTTCGAGGTGTCGATGAGCACCTCTTTTTCCTGCGCATATTTCCCCCAGAGCAAAAACACAATCCCCGCCCTCAAATCCGAAACAGTACGGATCACCTCATCGGTAAACCGTTCCCAACCTTTGCCCTGATGCGAACCCGCCTCACCGGCCCGTACCGTCAGCGTAGCATTCAGCAACAACACCCCCTGTCGTGCCCACTTCTCCAAATTGCCCGTTTCCGGCACCGGGATACCCAGGTCGTCGTGCAACTCTTTGTAAATATTTTGTAACGAAGGCGGAATACGCACCCCGTCAGGAACCGAAAAAGCCAATCCCTGGGCCTGTCCGGCACCGTGATACGGGTCCTGACCAATGATCACCACCCGTACAGCTGTCAGCGGGGTCAGGTTAAAAGCCGAAAAAATCAGCTTTCCCGGCGGATAAACCGTATGCCTTTTCACCTCTTCACGTAAAAACCGTTTTAACCCCTCAAAATATTCCGACGCAAACTCTTCTTTCAAAGCCAATTGCCAACTCTCTTCAATATCCGGTGCCGCTTTTGCCATAGTTTCTCCGTTTTATACAATAAAATCACCAAAATCTTGTTATTTTGATAAAATGTCTCTTACTTTGTACAGACTTCTAAAATTGTGTTGCAAGTTATGAAAAAAATAGCCATACTCGTTTCCATCCTCCTTTTTATCAGCCTGCTGGCCACCTCTTGCGCTTCAACAAGCCAGACCGGATGTGCCGCTTATAACAGCGTGAAAAAATACCAGAAAGAGGTAAAATACTGAATTCCCAACCGAACCAAACGATTCTTTTTCTGTGTGATGTGGGCGTGCCCCCGCCCCGGCGGGGTCGGGCTTTCCGCTACTACTCCTCGCTCGTACCTCGCTGCGGGGTAACCGCTGCAATCCCTCACGCAAAAAAAACGGCAAACCAGCCTATTGAAAAAAACAGATCAATCCAACACAAACCACGAAGCAATCAAAGCCTCCCTGTTTTTGTCGTGAATATGATAAAACTCGTTGGAAACCGGATCGTAACGGTAATCTTTGGCCCATTCCTCGTGGTGACGGGCAATCTGCTGAACAGCATCAATAATAATATCCAGTTCTTCATCCGTCATGGTGGGGTGTAACGAAACCCTGACAAATCCGGGTTTTTTAGAATGGTCACCCCGGCTAATCATTTCGGTAATCCGGTGCGATTCTTCGGGGCCGATACCGAGCAAAATGTGCCCGTAAGTACCGGCACAGGCACAACCACCCCGCACCTGTATCCCAAACCGGTCGTTGAGCATTCTAACCACTAAATTATAATGTACTTTATCCATATAAAACGAAAAAATACCCAACCGTTCACGAACATTCTCCGCCAATATATGAACCCCCGGGATGCCCGTAAATCCCTCAAAAGCCTTTTGTACCAGCTGATGTTCCCGCTCACGGATCAAACGGGTATCCATTTGTTCTTTCACCTCAATGGCCAGCGCCGCACGCATGGCTTGCAAAAATCCCGGCGTGCCGCCATCTTCGCGCAATTCAATATCGTCAAAATACATATGCTCCCCCCAGGGATTCGTCCATTCCACCGTACCACCTCCGGGATGGTCGGGCACCCGCCGGTGGTACATCTTTTTGTTGAATATCAGCACACCGGGGCCGCCGGGGCCGCCGAGAAATTTATGGGGCGAAAAAAAGATGGCATCCAGGTACTCCTTTTCATTTTCGGGATGCATGTCAATATCCACGTAAGGCGCCGAACCTGCAAAATCCACAAAAGCCAATCCGCCATACTCATGCATAATCCCCGCCAGGGTATGGTAGGGCGGTTCCACCCCCGTAACATTGGAACAGGCCGAAAACGACCCGATTTTTATTTTCCGCCCTTCGTACCGCTTGAGCTGCCGGCGCAACGCCTCCGGATCCACCAGGTTGTTTTCATCAGGCTGCAGCAACACCACTTCGGCAATGGTTTCTAACCAGGATGTCTGGTTCGAATGGTGTTCCATGTGCGTGATAAACACCACCGGACGCTCCTCCTTGGGTATGCAGCGCCCGTCTTCCCACACAGCACAATTTTTCAAGCCCAAAATCCTTTGCAACTTATTCACCACACCGGTCATCCCAAATCCCGAAGTAATGATGACATCATCAGGCCCCGCATGAACGTGCTCTTTGATTTTATTCCGTGCATAATGATAGGCTTTGGTCATCAATGTGCCCGTTTCCGAAGTCTCCGTATGCGTATTGCCCACATAAGGACCAATAATCCTGGCCATTTTTTCTTCAATGGGAGCATACAACCGTCCACTGGCTACCCAATCGGCATAAATCATTTTTTTCCTGCCGTAAGGAGTCTCAAAATATTGTCCATCGCCAATGGTATTTTTCCTGAACTTTTCAAAATGCTTTTCCAAGTTTTGCATACGCCAACACTTTTTTACTTTGTAAGGGCACAAAAAAAACAGCCTTTTCAACGGAAAAGACTGTTTTAACAATATGATGCAGGAGTCAAACAACAAACCTGACAACAACATCCGCCGTTACAACAACAATGATTCATGGTTTATTTTCTACGTTTCCTGCAAAATTAATTCTTTTTCCGAAATAAGGGAACAATACCCCATCGAAAATCCCCAAAAGGGT
>CAYYRE010000122.1:0-9421 GCA_964473895.1 uncultured Lentimicrobiaceae bacterium
AAAAAGATTTTGCACTTTATCTTTATGGCAAAATGGTTTTTTTACAGGGGAAAATGTACATCAAATTTTTTCATTCGAAATGACACACTGACGAATGAAAAAATTTTATGGGAAAGCGAAGCGGTTCCCACTGAAGTTGTTTAAAGTTTACAAAACAAAGTAGGCTTTAAAACCTGATAAATCAGCAAATAAATATCTTTTTATACACCTACCCCTACACCCCTTCCAAAAGGGGAATATTCGGAATTTATTTGCTGATTTATAATATATTATAAAGATATTTTTCCTCAAACTTTAAACAACTTTACCGTAAAAAAGATTTTGCATTTTATCTTTATGGCAAAATGGTTTTTTTACAGGGGAAAGGTATAAAATAATGCCGAACAAAGGTTTTGTTTTGTGGCTATTTCTGCGGCTGTTGTTTTTTGTTCCGGGCATAATATTTACACCAATCTTTCAGTCCGCAAGAGGAGCATTGGGGTTTCCGGGCAAGGCAAACATAACGTCCGTGCAGAATGAGCCAGTGATGTGCCAGCGGAATGAGGTCTTGTGGGATGTGTTTGACCAACTGTTTTTCGGTTTCGAGCGGGGTTTTTGCCCCTATGGTCAGGCCCAGGCGGGCAGCCACTCTGAAAACATGGGTGTCGACGGCCATGGCCGGCTGGTTAAAAACCACCGAGGCAATCACATTGGCCGTTTTGCGTCCCACACCGGGCAGTTTTTGCAGCATGGTGATATCCGAAGGGACTTCGCCGTGAAATTCGTCAACCAGCATCTTAGCCATTCCCGATAAATGTTTTGCTTTGTTATTGGGGTAAGAGCAGCTTTTGATCAGAGCGAAAATATCCGGTATTTCAGCCCGTGAAAGCGATTCGGCATCCGGAAATTGCCTGAAGAACTCCTGCGTAATTACATTGACCCGTTTGTCGGTACACTGGGCTGAAAGGATGACGGCTACCAGCAACTCGTAAGGGGTGCGATAATGCAATTCGGTTTCGGCAAAAGGCCGGTGTTTTTTGAAATAGGCAATGGTTTTTTCAAAACGCTCTTTTCGTGTCATGGAAATTTTTTTACAAAAATGGGAAAATATTTTTACTTCTTTTTTCCGGGATTTTTTTCCTCTCTTTTTTTCAATGGAAATGTGCTACAACCCCTGCGGCAGCGGTAGGAGCGGCAGCGCCCGCCGGCAGCAGCGGATGTGCAGCAGGCGGCAGACAGCGACCAACGGAAGCTCGTGTGCCGCCGTGGCGAAACACCGCCGCTGCCGGCGGGACTATAGCGGATAACGCGTGTGCCGCCCAAAAATAAATTATAAAACATTGAAAATTAATATAATGTGAAATTACGAAAAGTTTTTTTAGGGAAAGACTTGTTTTTCTAAAGGTTTTCTGTTTACATTTGTCGCCATGAACAAAATGCAACTGAATACAAATTGGTGGTGGCTTCTTTTCGTCCGGAACTGACGTGAAGAGGAGCGCTTGTATTATAAAAATTTCAACGGCCTGTCGATTCACGACAGGCCGTTTTTTTTTAAACAAATTTGAAAATGGAAAAAATCAATTTACAGGTAAGAACCAAAAAGCTGTTGGCCGATACCCTCACGCCGGTGGGGCTGTACCTGAATTTGCGTGACCGGTTTTACCAGGCTTTTTTGCTGGAAAGTTCGGATTACCACGGCAACGACAACAATTATTCGTTTGTATGCGTAGAACCGATGGCATCGTTTGTGTTGCAAAACGGGCGGGTATTGCAAACGGTGGCGGAGGAAACAACCGAACAGCGCCTGCAGGACAAAAGCGATCTGATTCCTGTATTACAGGACTTTATGGGGCGTTTTGTGCTGCATTTGGAAGCAGGGGCGGCGGATGAAACGGCGGGGGCCAACGGCTTTTTCGGCTATACGGCCTATGATGCCGTGCAGTATTTTGAAACCATTACGCTGAAAGCTCCGGCCAAGGCAGAACAAGAAATTCCGTTGATGCATTATGTGGCTTTCCGTTATGTTTTGCGGTTTGACCATTACAAAAACGAGCTGTTGCTCATCGAGAACCGTTTTGCCGGGGAAGAGTCGCAATTGACTGCGATAGAGAACCTGTTGCACATTAACAAGTTTCCGCGTTACGGGTTTTCGCTGACCGGCAAAAAGAGTTCGAACCTTACGGATGACGCTTTTTTGCAAATGGTGGCCAAAGGAAAAGCACATTGCCAACGGGGAGATGTTTTTCAGATTGTACTATCACGGCAGTTCAGCCAGGCGTTTGAAGGGGACGAATTCAATGTGTACCGTACTTTGCGGTCGGTCAACCCGTCGCCTTATCTGTTTTATTTTGATTTTGGAAATTTCAAACTTTTCGGTTCTTCGCCCGAAGCACAGTTGAAGGTCAGCCACGGTAAGGCAACCATAAATCCCATTGCCGGAACCTTTCAGCGCAGTGGAGACGACCGGCACGACAAACAGCTGGCAAAGCAACTCTCGGCCGATCCCAAGGAAAATGCGGAACATACCATGCTGGTGGACCTGGCCCGGAACGACCTGAGCCGGCACGGGAAAAACGTAACGGTAAAAACGTACAAAGAGGTGCAGTATTACAGCCACGTGATCCACCTTGTGTCGGAGGTGACTGCCGATTTGGACAGCAATGTCAATGCCTTGCAACTGTATGCCGACACTTTTCCGGCGGGGACTTTATCGGGGGCGCCTAAATTTAAAGCCATGGAATTGATCGACCGGTACGAAAACCAGTCACGCGGGTTTTATGGCGGCGCCATAGGTCTTTTCGGGTTCGACGGATCACTCAACCATGCCATCACCATCCGTAGTTTTTTGAGCAAAAACAACCGGCTTTATTTCCAGGCCGGCGCCGGTATCGTGGTTTCGTCGGTGGAAGAAAAAGAGTTGCAGGAAATCAATAACAAACTGGGGGCACTGGTGTCGGCCCTTGAGAAAGCGGAAAAAATAGTGAACAACGGGAAACCCCAAAAGGATGGAATATGAAAAAACTGCTGGTGCTGGATAATTACGATTCGTTTACCTATAATTTGGTGCACATCATACGCGAACATGGCGGGTATGTCATTGACGTTTACAGGAATGATGCCATTGACGTGGCGGATGTGGCTTCTTACGATGCCGTTGTTTTGTCGCCCGGGCCGGGTATTCCGGAGGAAGCGGGCATTTTGAAACCGTTGATTCGTGAATATGCCGCCAACAAAAGGATTTTCGGGGTGTGCCTGGGCATGCAGGCCATAGGCGAAGTGTTCGGAGGCCGGTTGACCAACCTGCCGCAGGTGTATCACGGTGTGGCCACCCCCATGACGGTAACCGATCCCGATGACCCGGTTTTCAACGGCGTACCGCAACAGTTTATGGCAGGACGTTACCACAGCTGGATTCTGGACGAACGGAATCTTCCGGATGCGTTGCGCGTGACTTCGCGTGACGAACAGGGACGTATCATGTCGGTCCGGCATAAGAAATATCCGGTTTTCGGATTGCAATTTCATCCCGAGTCCATATTGACACCTGAGGGCAAACGAATGATTTTCAATTTTTTGAACTTGTGAAAGGAATATTGATAAACCATCCTGTATCTCCCGTTCAAGCGGGACAGGCTCTTAGGGGAGGAGAATTTGATAATGCGTTAAAATACAATACAATATAAAATGATAAACAGATGAAGAAGATACTAAACCGATTGTTTGATTACCAGCAGTTGAGTGAACAGGATGCGTATGATGTTCTTACGGGCATGGGCAAAGGGCTTTACAATCCTTCGCAAATGGCCGCATTTCTGACGGTTTACCTTATGCGGCCCATTTCGGTGGAAGAGCTGAAAGGTTTCCGGACCGCTTTGCTGGATCTTTGTTTACGCATCGACCTTTCGGCGTTTGACACGATGGATGTTTGCGGTACCGGAGGTGATGGCAAAGACACGTTTAACATTTCCACCTTGGCGGCTTTTGTGGTGGCCGGTGCCGGTTACAAAGTGGCCAAACACGGCAACTACGGTGTTTCGTCCGGCTGCGGGTCGTCCAATGTGATGGAATACCTCGGTTATGAATTTACCAGTGATGAAAGCCTTTTGAAAAAACAGGTGGAAGAAGCCGGTTTTTGCATGATGCATGCGCCGTTGTTTCACCCGGCGATGAAAAACGTGGCCCCCATCCGCCGCCAACTCGGGGTAAAGACCTTTTTCAATATGTTGGGGCCGTTGGTCAACCCTTCTTTCCCATCGCGTCAACTGGTGGGGGTGTATAGTTTGGAGGTGGCACGTTTGTACAATTACCTGTTTCAAAAGGAAAAAAGTACAGCTTTTGCCATTTTGTTCAGCTTGGATGGTTATGATGAAGTTTCCCTTACGGGGAAAGTCAAAACCTATCTTCCGGAAGGGGAAAAGTTATTGGAACCGTCCGACTGGGGAGTGGCACCCGTAAAAGCAAGCGAAATTTCAGGGGGCAAAACGGTGGAGGAAGCGGCACGCATTTTTCTGAAGATATTAAAAGGGGAAGGCTCGCCGGAACAAACCCGTGTGGTATTGGCCAATGCTGCCACCGCCATCGGGGTCTATGAAAAAAACAAAAGTTTGACCGAATGCATGGCCATTGCCCGGGAAGCCCTGATGTCGGGTCGTGCCCTGCAGGCGTTGCAAAAAGCCATTGAACTGTCTAAAAAGTAAAATCCATGAATATCCTCGAAAAAATCGTTATCCACAAACGCGCGGAAACCGGAGAGCGCCAAAAACTGTATCCTTTGGAATTGTTGAAAAAGAGCATCCATTTTCAGGCGCCGTGTGTCTCGTTGAAACAGTACGTTTTACGTCCCGACAAGTGCGGCATCATTGCGGAATTTAAACGCCGTTCGCCTTCCAAAGGGGATATCAATCCCTATGCCGATGTGGAAAAAATATCCATTGGTTACATGCAGGCCGGGGCTTCCGCTTTGTCGGTATTGACGGATGAAAAATTTTTCGGCGGCAGCAACGACGACCTGAAGACGGCCAGAAAGTATAACTACTGTCCGGTTTTACGAAAGGATTTCATCATCGATCCGTATCAGATATACGAAGCCAAAGCTATCGGTGCGGATGCCGTGTTGCTCATTGCGGCCATTCTTTCCGCTGAAGAAATCAGGCGGTTTACCCGGTTGACACATGATCTTGGTATGGAGGTCTTGCTGGAATTTTATGATGAACAGGAGCTGGAAAAATACACGGAGGAAGCAGATCTTGTGGGTATTAATAACCGGAATCTGAAAGATTTTGGCGTGAACCTGGATCATTCTGTTCAGATGGCGAAACAGTTGCCGGCAGCGGCTGTCAAAATTGCCGAAAGCGGCATTGAGCGCCCCGAAGATGTGATGCGGCTGAAAAAGGCCGGCTTTGATGGTTTTTTGATCGGTACGCTTTTTATGAAGGAGGTCCATCCCGAAAGGGCCTGCCGGCAGTTTATCCAATCATTGCGTTCACTACAAAAAACAACATCATGAGCCGGAAAAAAATAAGGTTAAAAGTTTGCGGAATGCGCGAAGCCGGGAATATTGCCGGATTGGTAAAATTGAACCCCGATTTTTTGGGTTTTATTTTTCACGAAGTTTCTCCCCGCTATTGCCGGGATGTTCCGCAGGTTGAAATTCCGGAAACCATTCTGAAAACGGGGGTATTTGTGGATAAACCGTTGGAATATATTGCTTTGAAAAAGGAAGCGTTCGGTTTGGACCTTATTCAGCTTCATGGGTATGAAGATCCTGCATTTTGCCGGAAGGTGAGTGAACAGATTGCACCGGTGATGAAGGCTTTCAGAGTGGATGGATCCTTTGCCTTCGAACAAACAGAAAATTATGCCCCTTTTTGCCGTTATTTTTTGTTCGATACGGCCGGGCCGCTTGCCGGGGGCAATGGCAGACCTTTCCGGTGGGAATTGCTGGAAAAATACAACGGGACGACCCCTTTTCTGCTGAGTGGGGGGATAGACGGTACCATGGTGGAAAAATTGTGCGCTTTGCAGCATCCTGCGTTTTACGGCGTGGATATCAACAGCCGGTTTGAAACGTCCCCCGGAGTAAAAAACATTCAACTGATAAAACAATTTCAACATGAATTATTATCCTGACGAACAAGGGTTTTACGGCGAGTACGGCGGGGCATTTATCCCCGAAATGCTTCATCCCAACGTGGAAGAATTGCGCCGGAATTACCGGAATATTCTGGCATCCGAAACTTTTCAAAAGCAGTTTAAACAGTTGCTGCATGATTATGCCGGCCGGCCGACGCCGCTTTATTTTGCCCGGCGGCTTTCGGAAAAATACGGTACGCAAATTTTTTTGAAACGGGAAGACCTCACCCATACAGGCGCCCATAAAATCAACAATACCATAGGGCAAATTCTTGTGGCGCAGCACCTCGGTAAAAAGAGGATTATTGCAGAAACGGGGGCCGGGCAGCATGGTGTGGCCACCGCTACCGTGGCGGCGCTCATGGGGCTGGAATGTGTGGTGTACATGGGAGAAGTGGATATGAAACGACAGGCACCCAACGTAGCCCGTATGCGTATGCTGGGTGCCGAAGTGATTCCGGCCCTTTCGGGAAGCCGTACCTTAAAAGATGCCACCAACGAAGCCATTCGCGACTGGATCAATCATCCGGAAGAAACCTATTACCTGATTGGTTCGGTGGTAGGGCCTCATCCCTATCCCGATATGGTGGCGCGGTTTCAGTCGGTCATCAGCGAAGAAATGAAAAAACAACTTAAAGAAAAAACCGGCCGGGAAACACCTGACAAAATCATTGCCTGCGTGGGGGGCGGCAGCAATGCCGCCGGGGCCTTTTATCATTACCTTGACAGTGAAACGGTAGAGCTGATGGCCGTGGAAGCCTATGGAAAAGGGGTTGACAGCGGGCAAACCGCCGCCACCACGCGCATCGGCAGCGAAGGCATCATCCACGGCAGCAAAACATTGCTCATGCAGACTTCCGAAGGCCAAATCACCGAACCTTATTCGCTTTCCGCCGGACTTGACTATCCCGGTATCGGTCCTTTGCATGCTCACCTGTTTAAAAGTGGCCGCGGAACTTTTATGGGGGCTACCGATGAGGAAGCTTTGCAAGCTGCTTTTGAACTGACCCGGCTCGAAGGCATCATTCCCGCCCTTGAATCGGCCCATGCGCTGGCGGCTTTAAAAAAAATCCGGTTCCAACCGGATGAAACGGTGGTCGTGAACATTTCGGGACGCGGCGACAAGGATATGGAAACGTATTTAAAATATTTGAAATGAACAGAATAGATCAACTTTTCCGGCAGAAAAAGAATATCCTGAACATATACCTTACTGCCGGGTATCCTCGGTTGGACGACACGGTAAAAATAGTCAGGATACTGGAAAGTGCGGGGGTGGATATGATAGAAATCGGAATGCCCTTTTCCGATCCTTTGGCCGACGGTCCGGTGATTCAGCGCAGCAGTACCGTAGCCATAAAAAACGGCATAACCCTGCAAAAAATTTTTGACCAGGTAGCTGAAATCCGCCGGCATTCCGGTATCCCGCTGATACTTATGGGGTATCTGAATCAACTCATGGCTTATGGTGAAGAGGCTTTTTTTGAAGCCGCCGCCCGGGCAGGTGTTGACGGTTTGATTATTCCCGACCTGCCGGTGGACATTTACCGGAAACAATACAAAAACAGTATCCGTAAAGCGGGATTGGATATGATTTTTCTGATCAGCCCGCATACTTCGCCGGAACGTATCCGGGAACTGGATGCCGAAAGCAGCGGGTTTTTATACATGGTTTCTTCCGCTTCCATCACGGGTAGCCACTTGCAACTGGCGGAAAATCAAAAAGCTTATTTTGAACGCATCCGGCAGATGGAGTTGAAAAACCCCACCCTGATCGGGTTTGGCATCCACGACCGGAAAACTTTTGAGACGGCCTGTCGCTACGCTTCCGGGGCCATTATCGGGAGTGCATTCATCAAAACATTGGAAAACGCCGGAAACCTTCCCGAATCCATTACACAATTTATTCAAAACATTCGACCATGATTATTCAATTGGAAAAAAATATCAGGCTGGAAGAAAAAGAAGCCCTCTTCCGGAAATTAAAATCGCTAAAAATAGATGCCCGTACGGTGCAAACCCATTTCAAAGAATATATTGTGGGTATTCCCTCCGGTGAATTTGATTTGCGCGAAATCGGGAATATGAAAGGAATTGCCGATATCCACAGGGTTTCGGATAATTATAAAATGGTATCACGAAAGTGGAAACTGAACAACACCCTCATCGACCTTGGAGATGGTGTTACCATTGGTAACGGGGAACTGGCCATCATGGCGGGGCCCTGTGCCATCGAAAGCGAAAAACAAATTGTGAGTATTGTGAACCATTTAAAAAAGAATAACATCCGTATCATGCGGGGCGGCGTTTACAAACCGCGCAGTTCACCTTATTCGTTTCGCGGGTTGGGGATCGAAGGGTTGAAGCTGTTTTATAAACACTGCTCCGAAAATGGTATTAAAGTTATTACCGAGGTGATGCAGGTTTCGCAAGTGGAATCCATGTTGGAGTATGTGGATATTTTTCAGGTGGGGGCGCGCAATTCGCAAAATTTCAACTTACTGGATGTTCTGGGAAAGGTGGATAAACCGGTCATGATCAAAAGGGGTATTTCCGGGACAATAGATGAGTTATTGTATTCGGCCGAGTATGTCTTTTCCAGTGGTAACGAAAAGATCATGTTGTGCGAAAGGGGTATCCGTACTTTTGAGAAAGCTACCCGGAATACTTTGGATTTAAGCGCTGTTCCCATTTTAAAAGACAAAACCCACCTGCCGGTGATTGTCGATCCTTCGCACGGAGTGGGTATCCGGAAATATGTACCACCCATGGCACTGGCCGGTGTCATCAGCGGGGCGGATGGGGTCATCATGGAAATCCACGAAACCCCGGAAAAGGCTTTTTCCGACGGACAGCAAAGTTTATACTATCCCCAGGCGGAAAAATTGTACCGGCAGTTGCGTGAAACAAAAAAACTGGCAGACAGTTTTTAACTTGTGCCACCGGGGAAATACCCATCCTTTTTTCAGGCTGAACCCAACCTGAAAAGTGGAAAAAACGGCAAAATATCACCATTTAAGTCTGCCTTCATCAGCCGGAAGGCTTGTCTGTGGAAGGTCATGTGCATCTGCATCCAGCCTTTCCCCACAAAAACAGTCGGCCGCTCGGATTATGGTGTTTAACCGAAAGGAGTCCGTTTTGTACAATGGAATACCAAAGTGTGTCTTGGCGGACGACCCAACCTTTCTTTATCCAATGAACGGATTCATGGTATTCCTTAAACGTTACATTCCGGGTGCTTTTTCCTGATAAGGTGCGATGTTCATTTTCTTCATGAGCAACGCATTGAACACCAGTTTAAAAGTAACGG